>JBGPWJ010000259.1:0-3692 GCA_041492115.1 Gammaproteobacteria bacterium | reverse complement strand
CCGCTGATCAGCAGACCCGCCAACACCAACCATTTCTGCATATCGGTCATGCGGACTCCTTGTGCGGACGGGTGGCGCGCCAGGCACGCCGACTCCAGGAAACGACATACCAGGCGCCGCTCAGCAACGTGGTGCACGCGACAATGTAGATCAGTGCATTGATGAACGGTTGCAGCGCGATGCTGACCGCCAGATTGAAGACCACCACGAGCACCAGCACGATCTGGGCAAGCGTATTGAGTTTGCTGAGCAGGGTCGGATCGGCCTCCAGACGCGCGATCTGGAAATGATAGACCGTGGCGCCGGCGACGATGATGACGTCGCGCGCCAGTACTGCCGCCACCAGCCACACCGGCAGCAGTCCCAGCCAGCCGAGCGTGAAATAACAAGCGACCAGCAGCAGTTTATCGGCGAGCGGATCAAGCAGGCCGCCAAGCCAACTGGTCCAGCCGTAACGTTTGGCGAGATAGCCGTCGAGGGCATCGGAAAAACCGGCGAGGGCGAACAGGTACAAGGCCTCGGTGAAACGTTCCCGCCACAGTAGCAGTGTCACCGGCACGACCAGCACGATACGCAGAACGCTGATCAGATTGGGCAGGTCACGACGTGTCATTGCGCGATGCGGTAACGCAGCACCGAGTCCGCGGGGGCGCCCGCTTCCGGCAACAGCAGTGCGCCGCGCGCGAGCGTCTCCAGCAAAGTCTGCCGGGTGCCGCTGAGTTGCAGTACAAACGTCACCGCGGTGGCCTCGACCGTCTGCGTCTGCACATGCGCGACGATGGGCATTCCGGTTAAGTAATGTTCGACATCGGCGTAACGATTCAGATCGGTGATGCCGGAAACATGCAGTTGTACGCCGGCATCGTTGTTGATCGCCGCCGGTGCATGTTGCGCGAGCACATCGGCGGCGCCATCGATGCCGGCGTCGATGACCTGCTGCAGGCTGCCCTGCGCTTTCCAGTTGGGCGCGCCATCCTGTTGGTACAAGGTCCAGCGCGCCTCATATTGATCCGGTGCAGTCGTGTGCACATAGCCCGCCAGTACGGCATCGGGCTGATAGCGTTGCGACGCGCTGCGGATGTGCTCGGCTACGCCATCGACCACATCGCTGAACTGCAGCGCCTGCTGATCTTCAAGATCAAGCAAAGGATAGAGCAACGACAGACCGCGTCGGTCCGTTGCCGCTTTGAGCAGCGGGCCCAGCGGCGCCGGCGCATCGGTGCCGGTCAGGGTCTGCTCGGTGCCGGAGTCCAGCGCCAGCCACAACACCGTCTGCGTCCGCTCGAGCCAGATGTTGAAACCCGCGGCATTCAACACGCGATCGACGCCAGGGGCATCGAAAATCGCGTGCAGCCGCAGTGTCGGTGCGGGCGGTGGCTGCGGTGTGATCACCGCGGCAACAGTGCCGGGACTGGTCACGGGTGTGGCCGCCGTGGCGGAGGCAGGCGCCGGTTCCGGCGCGGCCACCGGTGCGGTTTCATAACTGAAGCGTTGCACCAGCCGCTGGGCATTTTTTACCACCCGTGCCAGTGCCGGGTGTTGCGGTGCCTTTTGGTTGCCCGACACGCGCACCAGCACTTCACTGAGCGCGGCACTCAAGGCCTGATCACGTGCCGCGGCATCATACCCGGACACCGGAACCACGGCTTCATAGAGCGCATCGGAGGCGGCGGCTGACGCAGCGGCGCAGGTCAACAGTGCGCACAGCCACAATATCCAGGAGCAGTGACGCGCCAAGACGCACCGTGCTGTCATCACACCCGGCGCGGCGACCAAACCACTGGCCGTTTTCAATCCTGGAAAAAGAAAAACCTGCGTCGTTATCGTCATAGTGCGTGTAAAATACCAGAATGTTGTCCCACCCGGAAATCCAGGAGTCCCCCCGTGCCGCATGACGTCGACACCCACAAGCAACCCACCGACCCGGCCACCGGCCCCGAACCCGGCCGTGCCGCGCTGAGTTATCGCGATGCCGGCGTGGACATCGATGCCGGCGAGGCGCTGGTGGAAGCCATCAAACCCTACGCCGCGCGCACCAAACGCCCCGGCGTGCTGGGCGGACTGGGTGGCTTCGGCGCCCTGTTCGAACTACCGCTGGACCGTTACAAGCAACCAGTACTGGTGTCCGGCACCGACGGCGTCGGCACCAAGCTCAAGCTCGCTATCGATCTGCAACGCCACGACACCATCGGCATCGACCTGGTGGCGATGTGTGTCAACGATCTGGTGGTGCAAGGCGCTGAACCGCTGTTCTTCCTCGATTACTACGCCACCGGCAAGCTGCAGGTCGCCATCGCCGCCGCTGTCATCAAGGGCATCGCGGCCGGTTGTGAACAGGCCGGCTGCGCACTGGTGGGCGGCGAGACCGCTGAGATGCCGGGACTGTATCACGCCGGCGATTACGATCTGGCGGGATTTGCCGTCGGCGTGGTGGAAAAGAGCCGCATCATCGACGGCAGCAAGGTCGCTCCCGGCGATGTGCTGCTCGGCATCGCCTCCTCCGGCCCGCATTCCAACGGCTATTCGCTGATCCGCAAGATCATCGACGTCAGCGGCGCCGACCTTGGCCAGGACTTTCACGGCCGCACGCTCGGCGATACCCTGCTCGCCCCGACCCGCATCTATATCAAGCCGCTGCTGCAACTGTTCGCACAGATGGATGTTCATGCGCTGGCACACATTACCGGCGGCGGTCTGCTCGACAACATTCCGCGGGTGCTGCCCAACGACACGCGCGCCGTACTCCAGTCAAGTGCCTGGCCGCGCCCACCGATCTTCGACTGGCTGCAACAGCACGGCGGCGTGGCTGACACGGAAATGTACCGCACCTTCAACTGCGGTATCGGCATGGTGGTGATCGTCGCAGCGGCGGACGCCGAGCGCGCCATCAGCCACTTGAGCGCCGCGGGCGAAACGGTGTGGCGCATCGGCGCGATAGAAACCGCGACACCCGGCGGAGAGCAAGTGGTTATCAACTAGGGAAGCTCTGAAAAAATGAGTCCCCTCTCCCTCTGGGAGAGGGCCAGGGTGAGGGCAATCAATACAGCCCCACCCCCCCACAGCGCATATCCGATCAATGCAACCAACCGCAGAAAATAAACTACCCATCGTGGTCCTGATCTCCGGCACCGGCAGCAATCTGCAGGCACTGATCGATGCCATCGCGCAAGACTCACTGCCGGTGGATATACGTGCCGTGATCAGCAACCGTCCGAACGCCGAGGGTCTGTCGCGTGCCCAGCGTGCCGGCATTGCAACGCACACTCTGGAACACAGCAGCTATCCCGACCGCGACAGTTTCGATGCGGCTCTGATGAACAGCATCGATGGCTATCAACCCGGACTGGTGCTGCTGGCGGGATTCATGCGCATACTGACACGCGGTTTCGTCGAGCATTACAGCGGCAGGCTGATCAATATTCATCCTTCGCTGCTGCCCGAGTTCCCCGGCTTGGACACACACAGACGGGCAATTGAGATGGGCAAGACCGAACACGGCGCCAGCGTGCATTTTGTCACGCCGGAGGTCGATGGCGGACCGGTGATCCTGCAAGCGCGTGTGCCGGTAGCACCGGGCGATGCACCGGAACGCTTGGCCGAGCGGGTGCTGACACAGGAACACATCATCTATCCACTGGTGCTGCGCTGGTTTGCCGAACGGCGGCTGCGTTTGCTCGGCAATCAGGTCATAT
>JBGPWJ010000065.1:0-11078 GCA_041492115.1 Gammaproteobacteria bacterium | reverse complement strand
GGCCATTGCGTAATGCGCATTGCTGCAGGGTCAGTAATTCGAACTGCCAGACCTTCAGCAGCTTGTCGTGTTGTGACTTGCTGAGTTTTTGTTTCTGAGGGAGTTTGGACAGGCGGGGCATGGCGGGTTACCTCGACATCTGGAAAGTTGGGACGCTGATATGAAATACAACTCGTAGGGGCGGGTCTGAGACCCGTCCCTACGCCTTAATCTTCCAGGTAAGTGTAGCCGCGTAATCCTTCCTGGAGTTCGTCCAGATAGGCGCTGCGTTGTGCCTTGTCGAGTGGCGCGGCGTCGATCTTGGCGTGGTAGGCGTTGAGCAACTCTTCGGCGTCGAAGTGCACATAGCGCAATACGGATTCGACGGTGTCACCCTGTTGTGCCTGACTGAGGTGATGGCTGCCGTCGGGATTTAGGCTGAGGTTGACGGCGTCGGTGTCGCCGAACAGATTGTGCATGTCGCCGAGGATTTCCTGGTAGGCGCCGATCAGAAATATGCCGAGCAGATACGGTTCACCGTCGCGCAAGGCATGCAGCGGCAGCGTGGTCTCCACGCCTTCCTTGTCGACGTAGTGATCGATGCGGCCGTCCGAGTCGCAGGTCATGTCCTGAATCACGGCGCGCTGCGTCGGTGCCTCATCGAGTCGATGCAAAGGCAGGATGGGGAAGATCTGGTCGATGGCCCAGACGTCGGGCATGGACTGGAACAGCGAGAAATTCAGGAAATATTTGTCGGCGAGTTTCTCGTTGAGCTCGTCGAGCACTTCGCGATGTGCGCGCGTGCCGGAGTGCAACAGACCTTGCAGGCGCCGGCAGGTGGCGAAATAAATCTGCTCGGCGTGGGCGCGCTGCTCCAGGCTGAGCACGCCGTGCAGATACATGGTGTGAGCCTCGGCCAGCCAGTGCGCGGCGTCGTGATAGCTTTCCAACGCGGAACGGCTGGTGAGATTCTTCAGGCTCGTCCATAGATCGTGCAGGATTGCCGGGTCGTGCGCGGCCGGCGCGCTGACCTCGCCCTCTTCCGGGTGACGATCGATGTCGATGATATTGGTGATAAGCACGGCGTGGTGTGCGGTCATGGCGCGGCCGGATTCGGTGACGATGTCGGGTTGCGGTTGGCCGTGCGCGGCGCAGGTTTCGGCGAGCACATGCACGACGTTGTTGGCGTATTCCTGCACGCTGTAGTTCATGGAGCAGAAGCTGCGCGAGCGCGTGCCTTCGTAGTCGACGCCCAGGCCGCCGCCGACATCGACGACGCGCAGGTCGGCGCCGAGGCGGCGCAGTTCCACATAGTAGCGCGCGCATTCGTGCAGGCCGCGCTGGATATCGCGCACATTGGCGATCTGCGAGCCAAGATGGAAGTGCAGCAGTTGCAGCGCTTCCAGTTGGCCGGCGTCGCGCAGCCGTTCGACCACGGTCAGCGCCTGCGCCGCCGACAGGCCGAATTTAGATTTGTCGCCGCCGGTGTTCTGCCACTTGCCGGCGCCGATCGAGGCCAGCCGCACGCGCACGCCGAGCAGCGGCGCGACGCCGAGGTCATGCGCTTCGCGCAGCACCAGTTCCAGTTCCGAGAGTTTTTCCACGACGATGTAGACGCGGTGGCCGAGTTTACGGCCGATCAGGGCCAGACGGATGTACTCGCGATCCTTGTAACCATTGCAGACCACCACGCCGTTGGGCTTGGAGAGCGCCAATACCGCCAGCAGTTCTGGTTTGCTGCCTGCTTCGAGGCCGACGCGTTCACCACCGTGGCCGAGGATTTGTTCGACCACGCTACGCTGCTGGTTGACCTTGATCGGATACACCGCGGTGTAGTGGCCGCGGTAATCCTCGACACGCATCGCCTCGGCGAAGGCATTGCACAAAGTGTCGACACGGTCACGCAGGATATCGGTGAAGCGCACCAGCACGGGCAGATTCAGACCGGACTGGCGCAGCTCGCCGGCCAGTTGGTGCAGGTCGATGCCGGGGTGGGCCGGGTTGCGGTCCGGGCGCGCACACAGATGGCCGTTGGCGTTGATGTCGAAATAACCGCCGCCCCAGTGGGGCAGGTTGTAGGCGTCGCGCGCGGTGTCGATGGTCCAGTCGGTCATGGTGTGTCTTCGGCAGATGGTGTCAAGTGTGAAAAGATACAGGAAAAGAACGGTGCGGGGCAGTGTTTGATTTCACTGCGGGCGCGAATGCTTCATAATCGGCACCCCCGCAACGACGTGCCGCGACCAAGGGCCTGCCATGACACTCGATAACACCTGGTATACCGAACAATGGGCCGAACAGGGTTCGGCGATCTCGCTCAAACTCAAGCAACGGCTGCACGACGAGCAGAGTGAGTATCAGCGCATCGAGATCTTCGAGACCGAAACCTTCGGACGGCTGATGACTCTCGACGGACTGGTGATGGTCACCGACCGCGACAATTTCGTCTATCACGAGATGATGACGCACCCGGCGCTGTTTACCCATCCCAATCCCAGGCGCGTGCTGATCATCGGCGGCGGCGATTGCGGCACGCTCAATGAGGTGTTGCGGCATCCGGGCGTGCAGCTGGCCGAGCAGGTCGAACTCGACGAGCGCGTGACGCGCGTCGCCGAGCAGTTCTTCCCGGCGTTGTGCGCGTCCAACAACGATCCTCGCGCGGCCCTGCATTTCGCCGACGGCATCAAATGGGTGGCTGACGCCAAACCCGACAGCTACGACGTGATCATCGTCGATTCCACCGATCCGGTCGGACCGGCGGCCGGCTTGTTCTCGGCGGAGTTCTACTGCGACTGCCATCGCGCCCTGAGCGCGCACGGCGTGGTGGTGGGGCAGAGCGAGTCGCCGCTGTTTCATGCTGACCTGATTGTGCAGATGCATCAGGCGCTGCGCACGGCGGGTTTTGCCGATGTGGGCTCGTTGAGCTTTGCGCAATGTACCTACCCGTCGGGCTGGTGGAGCGCGACGATGGCCCGCAAGTCCGGCAAGGTGGTGGATTTCCGTGAGGCCGATGCCCGCGCCAAGACTTTCCCGACCAAGTATTACAATGCGGCCCTGCACCGCGGCGCGCTGGCACTGCCGGAATTTTTACGTGTCGCGCTACCCGGCGCGCTGTAGTGTCTGCGTTATTCGAGGTATCTGTTGAAGGAGTACGCATCATGTCTGATCCCGTCATTGCCCAGAAAGCCCCTTATGCCCTGGAGTTGGAGGCCGGCACTTATTACTGGTGCGCCTGCGGCAAGTCCAAGACACAGCCGTTCTGCGACGGCACGCACAAGGGCTCGGAATTTTCTCCGATAAAGTTTGATCTTGCCGAGAAGACCAAGGTGTGGATGTGCGGCTGCAAGCACAGCGAGAAGAAACCGTACTGCGATGGCACTCATAAGCGCCTGCCCTGATGTAGGGTGGCGTAGAGCAAAAAAAGCGGGCGCCGAAGCGCCCGCGTAAACCCCGCCCTGTCGGGTCGGAGTGAGCTCTAGAGGTTGTAACCGCGTTCGTCGTGCTGCGAGAGGTCGAGACCTTCGGTCTCTTCTTCCTCGTTGACGCGCAGGCCGATGACCGCGTCGATGACCTTCAGGATTATGAAGGTCGCGATGCCGCAGTAGATGATGGTGGCCATCACGCCTTCGAACTGGATCCACACTTGGCTGGCGATATTCAGATCAGCCTTCACGCCGCCCAGGCTGGCAGCAGCGAATACGCCGGTCAACAGCGCACCGACAATGCCGCCGATGGCGTGCACACCGAAGGCGTCGAGTGAGTCGTCGTAGCCGATGGCGCGCTTCAACTTGGTGGCCGCCAGGAAGCAGATGACGCCGGCGGCCAAGCCGATGGCGATCGCGCCCATGGGGCCGACGAAGCCGGAGGCCGGGGTGATGGCAACCAGACCCGCCACCGCGCCGGAAGCGATGCCCAGCACGCTCGGCTTGCCATGCGACAGCCATTCACTGAACATCCAACCCAGCGCCGCAGTACCGGTGGCGATCTGCGTCACGGCCATGGCCATGCCGGCCGTGCCGTTGGCGGCGACCGCGCTGCCCGCATTGAAGCCGAACCAGCCCACCCATAACAGCGACGCACCGATCAGGGTGTAGCCGAGGTTATGCGGTGGCATGGCGGTGGTCGGATAACCCTTGCGCTTGCCCATCACCAAGCACGCCACCAGACCGGCGATACCGGCATTGATGTGCACCACGGTGCCGCCCGCGAAATCCAGCACGCCCAGATCCCAGAGGAGACCACCGTCACCGCTCCACACCATGTGCGCGATCGGCGAGTACACCAGCAAGGACCACAGGCCCATGAACCACAGCAACGCGGAGAACTTCATGCGCTCGGCGAAAGCCCCCACGATCAAGGCCGGGGTGATGATCGCGAAGGTCATCTGGAAGGCCATGAACACCGTTTCAGGAATGGTCATGGTCAGACTGTCGACCGTCACGCCGTGTAGGAAGGCTTTATTCAGGCTGCCAACAAAGGAATAAAGATTGGTCACGCCCTTGGTCATGCCGGTGGTGTCGAAGGCCATGCTGTAACCGAACAGGGTCCACAGCACGGTGACCAGCGAGGTGATGGCGAAACATTGCATCATGACCGACAGCACGTTCTTGCTGCGCACCATGCCGGCATAGAACAGTGCCAAGCCTGGAACGGTCATGAGCAGTACCAAGGCCATGGACGTCAACATCCAGGCCGTATCGCCGGAGTTGAGGGTCGGCGTCGGTGGTGCGGCGTCAGCAAAGCCCAGGGTGGGCAGCATGGCCAGCAGCGGCGCCGCGCCGATGAGCAGTTTCTTCGCATTGAGTAGTGACATTGTGAGAGTCCTCCGAGGAGATTACAGCGCGTCCGGACCGGATTCACCGGTACGGATGCGGATGGCTTGTTGTAGGTCGTAGACGAAGATCTTGCCGTCGCCGATTTTGCCGGTGTTGGCGGCTTTGCGGATCGCCTCGATGACGCGTTCAACCATGTCGGCCTTGACGGCGACTTCGAGTTTGACCTTGGGCAGGAAGTCGACCACGTACTCCGCACCGCGGTACAATTCGGTGTGGCCTTTCTGGCGACCGAAGCCTTTCACTTCGGTGACGGTGATGCCTTGCACGCCGATTTCGGACAGGCCCTCGCGGACATCGTCCAGTTTGAACGGCTTGATGATGGCGGTGACCAGCTTCATGGGTGGTTCTCCTCAGGGTGGATCGGTGCGGCAACGTCGACCACTGGCACGCCTTGAGCCAGGTTGTGGCCGTCGTCGCATCCGAGCGTTACGGGTTGCAGATTCATGATGACTTCTCCAGTGGAAACGAAGGTGCGCTTGGTACGGGTTTGCGATACTTCTTAAGGGCTCACGACGTGCTCCCTGTCCGGTTATTGCAGAGCCCATGCCATCAGATGAATGTCATTTACAAACATGTTGTTAAACAATTCAAGCAGCAGGATTCGGCCCCTCGGCGCACCACTATGATTCAGATCCGGTGAGGCCGCACCAGCAAGGTGCGCTGGCTGCCGGACACCCTGAACTGCCCTGTCGCGAGTTCGGCCTGGTTGAATCGCGTATACTTTGCGTCAGGAATTTTGCCGCAAGGTCTGTTGCCATGTTTGATCCGAAGATCCTCGACGACCTGTCAAAAAAGCTCAGTGAGTCGGTGCCGGCGGGCCTGCGCGAGATGCGCGCCGATATCGACAAGAATGCCCGCGCCGCGCTGCAAAGCGCGCTCGCCAAACTCGATCTGGTGACGCGTGAGGAATTCGATGTCCAGACGGCGGTGCTGGCGCGTTCGCGCGCTTTGCTCGATGCTCTGGCGCAGCGTGTCGCCGAGCTGGAAACGCAGTTGCTGAAAAAATAGTGTCAAGGAATCTTTAGATTTTCCGCTTGATCGCAGCGCAGTAAAGTAGGGGCGGGTTTCAAACCCGCCCCTCGTTAATTAGGAGGCAAGGAAGCCGTGTCACTCGCAGTGGTCTATAGCCGTGCCCTGACCGGGTTGGCAGCACCCTTGGTCAGCGTCGAAGTGCATCTGTCCGGTGGTCTGCCGGGGATGTCCATTGTTGGTCTCCCTGAAACAGCGGTGAAGGAAAGCAAGGACCGCGTGCGCGCCGCGCTACTCAACAGCCGCTTTGAATTTCCCGCCCGTCGCATCACCATAAACCTCGCGCCCGCCGACCTGCCCAAGGAAGGCGGGCGATTCGATTTGCCGATCGCATTGGGAATTCTGGCCGCTTCCGGTCAGGTACCGCGCGCCGCACTCGCCAATTGCGAATTCCTCGCCGAACTGGGGCTCGACGGCGCTTTGCGGCCGAGCCGTGGTGTCCTGCCGGCGGCGTTGGCCGCGCGTAACGCGGGGCGTGCGCTGGTTCTGCCGATCGCAAATGTCGACGAGGCTGCGCTGGTGAATGGCGTCACGGTGTTTGGCGCCAGGCATCTGCTGGAAGTCTGTGCGCATTTGCAGGGCTCGACAGCTCTGACGCCGCATGTATCAAATATTCTGTCCAGTACGGAACAGGATGTGCCCGACCTGGCCGACGTGCGCGGTCAAGCGCAGGCGCGCCGCGCATTGGAAGTGACGGCAGCCGGCATGCACAGTTTACTGATGCTCGGTCCGCCCGGTTCCGGCAAGACCCTGCTGGCGACACGCCTGCCCGGCATTCTGCCGCCGATGACCGAGGCCGAGGCACTGGAAAGTGCGGCGCTTCTGTCCATCAGTCATCAGGGTTTCTCGCCCATGCATTGGCGACGCCGGCCGTTCCGCGCGCCGCACCACACCGCATCGGGCGTCGCCCTGGTCGGCGGTGGTTCGGAGCCGAAGCCCGGTGAGGTGTCGCTGGCGCATTACGGGATATTGTTTCTCGATGAGCTGCCGGAATTCGACAGACGCGTCCTCGAAGTGCTGCGCGAGCCGCTCGAATCAGGCCGGATAACAATCTCGCGTGCCGCGCGTCAGGCGGAATTTCCGGCGCGCCTGCAGCTGATTGCCGCGATGAATCCCTGTCCCTGCGGTTATCTGGGGGACACCGATGGCCGTTGCCGCTGCACCACGGAACAAGTGCAACGCTATCGCGCGCGCATCTCCGGGCCGCTGCTGGATCGCATTGATCTGCACATCGAAGTCCCGCGCCTGCCGTCCGGCTTACTGGGAAAGCAGCAGACAGTCAGTGAAAACAGTGCCAGCGTCCGAGCGCGCGTGTGTGCGGCGCGCGAACGGCAACTGGCTCGCGCCGGCAAGGCCAATGCCTTGCTGGGCCCGCGCGAGGTGGAGCGCGATTGCATCTTGACGTCTGATAATCAGCGACTGCTGGAGCGCGCCGTCGACAAACTGCGACTGTCGGCACGGGCGTATCATCGCATCCTGAAAGTGGCGCGGACGATTGCGGATCTTGATGCGGCGGAGCAGATCATGATGCCGCATTTGAGTGAGGCGATTGCCTATCGGAAGTTGGATCGTGGTGCCTGAGTCGTTTGCCAACAACAACGATCTGAGGTGCATCGGTCGGAGATCAAGCACGGCTTCGCGTAGACCTGTCATTCCACGTGTAGAAGCACGCTTCGCGTCAGAACAGAATAGACCCATTTTCTCTTCCCGAAACTCGGGTGCGTGCATTTAACGATGAGCGTAATCACGGGTTTCTGGACACGGATAACGGACGTTGGTATTCAGAAAGTAGGGTCTTTTTAGAATCAACTCCTTTGTCAAAGATATTTACACATCCATTAGGCTTCTGTAGCGGTGCGACAAGATAAATAATTAAAGACAACGTGTTAGAGTCTTTCTGGTCTTGTGGCATGATTTCTGCCAGTAGTTATGACAATGTCTCTGCAAGTGAATATATATGAGGAGGATGTCATGCGCGTTCAGAACCTTTTTTCCCGCGTACTGCTGGTAGCGGTGATTTCGTCAGCTTACGCTTCTACAGCTTTCGCGACGCTTTTCACTGGTACGCTCTATTACACGACCTATGTCGGCGGTCAGAATGTCTGGAACATTTCCTACAATTACGATGACTCGACCAATGCCTTCAGTCTCGGCAGCGCGAACAATATTGCTTCCACGAACGGGGCTGACGGCATCATCTTCGCACCCAACGGCAACCTGTTGATCGGCGGTCAGGACTCTGGCAATGTCTATGAAGTGAAGCCAAGCGATGGCAGTGTCGTCAACACGCAGTTCACCGGTGATCAGAGTTACCACTTGGCACTCAATCCGAATGGCACCAAGGCTTATACCAGCACTTTTGGTGGGTCACTCAACACCCTCTCGCTCCCGATTGGTTCTGGCAGCACCAACCAAGCCATTTCGGGTGGTGATACCGGAGTCACTCAGATCGCATTTGGCGATGGTGGAACGGTGTTCTACGTGAACGGGAGTCCCAATGGGTTTGGTAATCTTGGGACGATCGATCTTTCGACTGGCGGTACGACACGGTTGTATAGCAGCGTTCAGCCCGCGCATGGCATTGTTTACGACCCCTTCACCGATCTAATCACTATGTTCGGTGCGGGTCAGACGGGTACGATGAACGCCTCTAACGGCAGCGGCCTTTTGACCAGTGGCAGCATTTTCGGAGTCGGAGACTTCGACCAGGGTGCCGTTGATGGCAAAGGCCATGCGCTCGTGGCGGGCTCCAATGCTATCACCTTCATCGACTACAGCTTGTCGAACGACATTACCAACCCGGATTACACTACCAGTATCGGCGGCTTTTCGTTCATAGATGATGTCGCACCATTGAGCGGTACCGGTTCAAATCCGCAAGGCAATGTACCGGAACCTGCCACGCTCGCTCTGCTCGGTGCCGGTCTCGCTGGAGGATTCAGAGCCTCTCGCCGTCGCAAGTGAAGCCCATACCGCGGCGGCGCCCCTGAGGTAGGTAAACCAAAATGGCTCGTCAGGTGAAATCGTGCGCCTGACGAGTCATTCTTTCAGAATCGGTGCGGGTGATTTCTTCCTCCCTTCAAGTACAATCCCAGACGCCCTCAATTCCTTCTATATCGTCGTGGACTTGGTTCAAACATTTGGCCTTAGGCGATGAAGAATAATGTTGGATTGTGAGGCCTGAGCATCCCGCTGGAATTTTCAAGCGCCTCTTGCGCTGCTTGCCAAAGAATGCTGTAAAAGTGGCCGGCGCACTCCATCCCCCTTTATAATAACAGGACGGATAGGCGCCTCATACTACGCCGCCTTGCCGTTCAGGTATTGCAATGAAAGGGGCAGCCTGCCATCGTTCCCGCGCATGAACATGAATGAACCGGATTCCATCGTCAGCGCGCGCGGCCTACGCAAGCGCTTCGGCGATCGCAGCGCGGTTGATGGCATCGATTTCGAGATCAAGCGCGGCCGCTGCTTCGGTTTTCTGGGTCCGAACGGTGCTGGCAAGACCACCACGCTGCGCATGCTGCTCGGGTTGAGCCCGATGAGTGCTGGTTCGCTGACGGTATTCGGCCTGCCGATACCGGAACAGGCCCGCGTCGTGCGAGCGCGTGTCGGCATCGTGCCGCAGGCCGACAATCTCGATCCTGACTTCAGCGTCGCCGAAAACCTCGAAATCTACGCGGCGTACTTCGGCATACCGAAACAGCTCGCCGCGCCGCGCATTGAACGCCTGCTCGAATTCGCCGCGCTCACCGAGCGTCGCACTGCCAAGGTTGACACGCTATCGGGGGGGATGAAGCGCCGGCTGATCATCGCCCGCGCCCTGATCAACGAACCCGAGCTGGTCGTGCTCGATGAGCCGACCACGGGCCTCGACCCGCAGGCACGTCATATCATCTGGGGGCGACTGGCAGAGTTGCGCGCCAACGGCACCACGCTGATACTCACCACGCATTATATGGAAGAGGCCGAACGGCTCTGCGATGAACTGATCATCATGGACCACGGCCGCATCCTCGACCAGGGTTCGCCGGGCGAACTGATCGCACGGCATGTTGAAGCGGAAGTGATCGAAGTGCGCGGAGAACGCAGCGTTCTGTTCGAACCGATCGCGCGCGACTGCGGCTGCCGCCTCGAGCGCATGGGCACCAGTCTGTATTGCTACACGCACTCGGCAGGAGCACTCATCGCACACTTGCAGGCCACGCCGGGCATGGTCTTCCTGCATCGACCCGCGGGGCTGGAGGATGTCTTCCTGAAACTGACCGGCCGGGAGCTCAGAGACTGATGACAGCGTGGAGTCTGCCGAAACTGCGTCCGGATGCGCTGGCCGTCTGGAGGCGCAACGTTCTGGTATGGCGCAAACTGATCGGCCCGGCACTGCTGATGAACTTCGGCGAACCGGCCATCTACCTGCTCGGGCTTGGCTTCGGTCTCGGCGGTTTCGTGGGAAACATGTCCGGCATGCCGTACCTGGCCTTCCTGGCGTCGGGCATCATCGCCTCATCGGCGATGACCACCGCAAGCTTTGAAGGCATGTACTCAGTGTTCACGCGCATGGTGCCGCAACGTACCTATGAAGCGATCCTCGCCACGCCGCTGGAAGTCGATGACATCGTCGCCGGCGAAATGCTCTGGTGCGCAACCAAGAGCCTGACCAGCGGTGTCGCGATTCTCATCGTTGCCACTATGCTCGGCGTCGTGCACGGCTGGCAGGCGCTGTGGGCCATCCCCGCGGTCTTTCTCACCGGCTTGTGCTTTGCCGGCCCGGCCATCGTCATGAGCGCGCTCGGTTCGAGCTACGATTTTTTCAATTACTATTTCGTGTTGGTGGTCACGCCGATGTTCATGCTCTCGGGTGTGTTTTACCCCATCGACACCCTGCCCCACGTCATGCAGGGTCTCGTGCATATTCTGCCGCTCACGCATGCGGTCGAACTGATCCGCCCGCTGGTTACCGGACAGGCGCTCACCCAGCCCATCACCAACATTGCGGTGCTCTCTGCGTATGCGCTGGCGACGTATTAGCTGGCAGTGGTGCTGGTGCGTAGACGGATGCTGGTTTAAGCAAGTGTTCACGGGTCCACTGTGAGCATGGTCATGCGGATAAGCTGAGCATGGCCTGATTATGTAATAGCTTTGCGTAATGTGCGCAGCATGGCTTAATATTGGTTCGGAGTTCTGAAAATCAGTCTGTCCGTGTTTTTCTTATCGTTGTCTGCGCCGGTGCGCATCAAGCTT
>JBGPWJ010000192.1:0-5211 GCA_041492115.1 Gammaproteobacteria bacterium | reverse complement strand
GTCTTCGTACGCCGGTATCGATGTCGATGCCGACCATATTTATCTCACCGACGATCAGAGCAAGGTCTGGAGTCTGGACCAGAACGACGGCAGTGTCCTGTGGACGCAGGACAAGCTGCAAGGCCGCAGTCTGACCGCGCCGACGGTGTTTGGTAACTACGTCGTGGTCGGTGACTTCGAAGGCTATGTGCATTGGTTATCGAAAGACAACGGTGCCATCGTGGCACGCGAACATTCTGACAGCAGCGGTATCATGCTCGCACCGCTGGCGGGTGATGGGCTGCTGTATGTGCAGGGCCGGGGCGGGGTGCTGAATGCTTATCGCGCGCAGTAATCACGCACGCCGTTTAAGTCGGTTGGAGTGCCTGCGCTGAATCTATTACCCTCACCCTGTCCCTCGGTAACTGCTCCATGCGTTACACTACCTCCTGCATCCATGCAGTCGTCTCCCACAGGGGGAGGGACACGCTCTGTGAGTGATAACTCATGCAGAGCTTCCATGAACCTTCACAGTCCATAGTAAAAAGTTGATCCATGCTTCCCGTAATCGCCCTGGTTGGCCGTCCCAATGTTGGCAAGTCCACGCTGTTCAATAGCCTGACGCGCACCCGTGACGCGCTGGTGGCGGATCAGCCAGGTCTGACGCGCGACCGCAAGTATGGCATCGGCCTGCTCGGCCCGCGGCACTACCTGGTGATCGACACCGGCGGCTTAAGCAGCGATCAGGAAGGCATCGGTGCGTTGATGGCGCAGCAGGCCATGATCGCGGTGCGCGAGGCTGATGCGGTGCTGTTTCTGGTGGATGCGCGCGCCGGCCTGACAGCCGCCGATGAAATGATCGCGCAACAACTGCGCCGCTACGCCAAGGTGCTGTACCTGGTGGTGAACAAAACCGAAGGTATGGAACCTGCGCGCGCCAATGTCGATTTTCATGGCCTGGGCTTGGAGCCACTGCCGATTTCGGCGGCGCACGGCCATAATGTGGCGTCGCTCATTGAGACTGTGCTGGAGGCCTTGCCAGCCGATGCCGATGCGCCGACGGAAGATGCCGATGCCGGCATCCGCGTCGCCGTCCTCGGTCGACCCAACGTAGGCAAATCCACACTGGTGAATCGGCTGCTCGGCGAGGAGCGGGTGCTGACCTTCGATCAGCCGGGCACGACGCGCGACAGCATTTTCATTCCCTTCGAGCGCGACGGCCAAGCCTACACGCTGATCGACACCGCTGGCGTGCGGCGCCGCAGCCGTGTTGATGAAGGCATCGAGAAGTTCAGTGTCATCAAAACGCTGCAGGCCATCGAGGCGGCGCATGTGGTGATCATGGTGCTGGATGCCAGCGAGGGTATCACCGAACAGGATGCCCATCTGCTCGGGCATGTGCTGGAGGCCGGCCGCGCTCTGGTGCTGGCGGTGAACAAATGGGACGGCTTGCAGTCCGACCAGCGCAATAACATCAAGCGCGAACTGGATGTGAAGCTGCCGTTTCTGGATTTCGCCGAGACGCATTTCATTTCCGCCTTGCATGGCTCGGGTGTCGGCGTGATGTTCAAGGCGGTAGAGGGCGCATTCCGTTCTGCGACCATGAAACTGTCCACCCCGCAGCTGACCCGCGCGCTGCAAGAGGCCGTCGAGACGCACCAGCCGCCGCTGGTGCGCGGCCGGCGCATCAAGCTGCGTTACGCGCATCAGGGCGGCAGCAGCCCGCCGCTGATCGTGATCCACGGCAATCAGACCGAGTACGTGCCCAAGGATTATTCACGCTACCTGGCCAAGTATTTCCGCGAGATATTCAAGCTGGCCGGCACGCCGATTCGTATCGAATACAAGTCCGGGGCCAACCCCTATGAGGGACGCAAGAACGTCCTGACACCGAGCCAGCGCGAGAAGCGCCGGCGTATGCTGCGTCATATAAAGTGAGCGCCGTGCTGTGAATAGCGCCTTTTTGTCTGACCAGCGAATTGCTGGTACTATCGCGGCTCTGTAGTCGCGCCGTATCAAGAGGAACTCATGGCAGATCGCAGATTACAAGTGTTCCACACCGTTGCGCGCCTGCTCAGTTTCACCAAGGCAGCCGACACGTTGCACATGACCCAGCCGGCGGTGACCTTCCAGGTGCGTCAGCTGGAGGAATACTTCAACACCCGGCTGTTCGACCGCACCCATAACCGCATCAGCCTGACCGATGCCGGGCGGCGCGTGTTCGAATACGCAGACCGCATCTTCTCGCTATACGCCGAGATGGAGAATGCGGTGCGCGAGATGACCGGCGAGATCAGCGGTGTGTTGGTGATCGGCGCCAGCACCACCATCGCCGAATACATGCTGCCCGCACTGCTCGGCGATTTCAAAGCCAAATACCCCGACGTCAACATTCATCTCAAAGTCTCGAACACCGACGGCATCGTCAGTATGGTGGAGAACAACGTCATCGACCTGGGCGTGGTCGAGGCGCCGGTGCTGAACAAGAATCTGGTGGTGGAGATGTGCCGTCAGGACAAACTGGTGGCCATCGTGCCGCGTAGCCATGCGCTGGCGCGCCAGCCCAGCGTGACCATCCAGCGACTGCTTGAATTCCCGTTCATCTGCCGCGAGGAAGGTTCGGGTACGCGCGAGGTGATCAACGAGTACATGAGCATGGCCGGACTCAATCCCGGGCATATCAACGTCTCGATGGAACTGGGTAGCCCCGAAGCCATCAAGGGTGCGGTGGAAGCGGGCATGGGCGTGTCGATCGTCTCGCGCGCCACCATCCACAAGGAGCTGCAATTGGGCTCACTGGTCGAGGTCAATCTCGATCCGCCGCTGGAGCGACCGTTCTCGTTCGTGCATCAGAAACAGAAATTCCGCTACATGGCGGTGGACGAGTTACTGGAGTTCGCGCGCAGTTACTGCAAGGAACACGTCAAGGAACCTACCTGAAGCAGCTCCTCTTGATGCGCCACGGATCTGAGAAAGAAAGTCCCCGGACCCTTCGCGCTACGCGCTCTTCCCTGCGGGAAACGACTGCATGGATGCAGGAGGTAGTGTAACGCATGGAGCAGTTACCGAGGGCCAGGGTGAGGGGAATTAATACAGAGTCTGTCTTTGGTCCTTAGTATAATTCTCCCAACGGTGTGAACGATGACCACTACTGAAGAAGCACGCTTGCTGGAACTGTTCGCGGCGCTCGCACCGGCTGAGCGCGACAGCCTGCTCGCCTTCGCTGAATTCCTCCAGACGCGACGTCCGTCTGCCGGCAGCTTGGGAACGGTTGCAATCCCGGCAAAGAAAAAAGTCGAGCGACCGAAACCCCTGGACATCCCCCGCCCGGAAAAAGAGGCCGTCGTTGCCGCGCTCAAACGCCTCTCAGCCACCTATCCGATGCTCGACAAATCCAAACTGTTGACCGATACCTCCGGCCTGGTCACGCAGCACATCATGCAGCGCCGCCCGCACGTCGAAGTCATCGACGAACTGGAAGTCATTTTCACAAGGCACTATCAGCTCTGGTGCGACGAGACCGGTCAGGACTGACATGGACCTGATCATCGCCTGGTTCCGGCGTCACTTCTCCGATCCGCAGGCCGTGATTCTGGCGGTGTTGCTGGGCATCGGCTTTGCGGTGATCATCTTCTTCGGCCACATGCTCGCACCGGTGCTGGCGAGTATCGTCATCGCGTACCTGCTGGAAGGTCTGGTCGGCATTCTGCAACGGCAACGCGTGCCACGACTGCTGGCGGTGCTGTTGGTCTACAGCGCCTTCATGACCTATGTGGTGTTCGTGCTGATAGGCCTGATGCCGCTGCTGACGCGCCAGCTCAGCCAGTTGTTTCAGCAATTGCCGACCATGATCGAGCGTGGCCAGACCTTGCTCATGCAGCTGCCGGAGCGCTATCCCAGTCTGATCACGGCGCAGCAGGTGTCGGACATCATCAACTCACTGCGCACCGACATCGGCCAGGCCGGCCAGCAGGTGCTATCGTATTCGCTCACCTCGGTGCTGAATGTGATCACTGTGCTGGTCTATCTGGTGGTAATGCCGCTGCTGGTATTTTTCTTTCTCAAGGACAAGCAGCGCATCATTGCCTGGTTCACGGGCTTCCTGCCGCGCGAACGTGGTCTGGCCACGCAGGTGTGGAGCGACGTCGATCAGCAGATCGCCAATTACGTTCGCGGCAAGTTCGTGGAGATTCTGATCGTCTGGGCGGCGAGCTATCTCACCTTCGCGCTCATGGGCCTGAACTTCGCCATGCTGCTTGGCGTTCTGATGGGCCTGTCCGTCATCATCCCGTACATCGGCGCTGTGGTGGTCACCGTGCCGGTCGCACTAATTGCCTATTTCCAATGGGGCTGGGGTTCGGAATTCGCGTATCTCATGCTGGCCTACACGATAATCCATGCCATCGACGGCAATCTCCTGGTGCCGCTGCTGTTCTCGGAAGTGGTCAATCTGCATCCCATCGCCATCATCGTCGCCGTGCTGGTGTTCGGCGGTCTATGGGGTTTCTGGGGTGTGTTCTTCGCGATACCGCTGGCGACATTGGTGCAGGCGGTGCTGAAGGCGTGGCCGAAAGAAAATCCAGCGGTGTAGGGTGCGCTTGCGCACGCGGACATCTGAGCAACTAATGTAGGTTGGGGTGAGCGCAGCGAACCCCAACAAGCCGGCGCAATACAATCGGTATAATCGTTGGGCTTCGCTACGCTCACCCCACCCTTGTTGAAACTACGGACTGAAACTCCCTCTCCCCACCGGGGAGAGGGCTGGGGTGAGGGGGAAACCAGATGCGCCCGGTTACGCCGCCCTACTGCGGCGCTTCACCAACTGTTTGAGCGTATCATTCAGCAGCGTCTGCCAGCCACGCCCCTTGTCACGGAAGTAGGAAAGCACATCCGGATCCAGCCGCAGCGTCACCTGCTCTTTCGTCACCGTCTTGGGCGGCCGCCCACGTGAGCGACGGTAGGCAGCGACAAGTTCAGGCAACACCTTCTCCGCCGGGCGCATCCGGGCAAAGTCCTTTCCGGTCACTTCCGGGATATTGACGGCATTCCAGTCCTTCCGGCTGATGTGATCAGGCTTCTTGCGCTTTTTCATACCGTTTCACTTCTCTGAGGTTGGCCTTGCGCAGGCCGATGACCCGAATGGCATCGCCACGCAAACATAACATTGTCCTGTACATGTGCGACAGTCCTCGGCCCTACGTGCGTCCTTTTCTAGCGTTCGTTCTTGACCCG
>JBGPWJ010000166.1:0-5991 GCA_041492115.1 Gammaproteobacteria bacterium | reverse complement strand
GCCGACAGTCCGCGCAGGATTCTCTATTACCGCAATTCCATGAATCCGCAAATCACCGCGGACAAGCCCACCAAGGACAGCATGGGCATGGACTACATCCCGGTCTATGCCGCCGCCAAGAGCAATGACACAGGCATCCGCATTGATCCGCGCCAGGCGCAGAACCTCGGTGTGCGTACCGGCGTGGTGGAGAAACGCGCGTTCGCGCGCAGTATCCATACGGTCGGAACAGTGCTGGTCGATGAGCGCGGCATCAGCACCCTCAGCCCGAAGGTCAGCGGCTGGCTGGAACGCCTGCACGTGAAGGCGGTGGGTGATGTGGTCGAACGCGGTCAGACATTGGCTGAAATCTATTCGCCGGAATTGCTCAGCGCACAGGAAGAGTACCGCATCGCCTCCCAGGCGGGCCGGCAGTTGATGGGCGCCGGCGACGCCGCCATGCACGAGGAAACGCAGGCCCTGGTGTTGGCCGCACGCGAACGTCTGCGGTTGCTCGACCTGCCCGCTGCCAACATCGC
Source organism: Gammaproteobacteria bacterium (assembly GCA_041492115.1). GTDB lineage: Bacteria > Pseudomonadota > Gammaproteobacteria > JBBQDK01 > JBBQDK01 > JBBQDK01. The sequence goes on along the minus strand of JBGPWJ010000166.1, from coordinate 5,473 downwards.
CGCATTGACACAGGGCAAGCCCGCGCAGCGCACCGTGTCGCTGCGCGCGCCCTACCGCGGCATCGTCACTGAACTTGGCGTGCGCGAAGGCGCCAGTGTCACACCAGAGATGCGGCTGTTCACGCTCGCCGATCTCAGTCACGTCTGGGTCAATGTCGAGGTCTATGCCAATCAACTGCCGTGGGTGAAGGTCGGCGATCCGGTCCAACTCAGCCTCGCCTTCATTCCCGGCAGGCACTGGCAGGGCCGCATCGATTACCTGTACCCGACTATCAACCCGCAGAGCCGCACCGTGACCGCGCGTCTGCTGTTCGACAACCCCGATGGTGCGCTGCGTCCCGGCATGTACGCCAATGCCACGATTGATGCTGCCGAACGCAGCACGGTGCTGGCCGTGCCGCGCGAAGCGGTGCTGCACACCGGCACGCAGGACAGCGTAATCCTGGCGCTCGGTGAAGGTCACTTCCTACCGGTCATGGTGCACACGGGCGCGGAAAACGACGACTACGTCGAGATCGTCGACGGCCTACAGGCAGGTCAGAAGATCGTACTGAGCGGCCAGTTTCTGCTCGACGCTGAAGCGAACTTCCAGGGCGCGGGGGCGCGCATGCAAGGTGGCGATGAAAACCACAAACATTAAACCGTGTATCCTCTCTCCCCACCGGGGAGAGGGCCAGGGTGAGGGGGATAAACACTGCACCATTTACACCCCCTCACCCCAACCCTCTCCCTCAAGGGAGAGGGGGCAACGCGGTGGGTCATCAGCACTTGAGTGCATGATTCATATTACGCAACATGTTCTCACAGAACTCACCCAACATGAATTGAACAGGAACTAACATGATCGCATCGCTCATCGACTGGTCACTGAAGAACCGCTTCCTGGTGCTGCTGGTCACCGCGTTGGCGGTCGCCGGTGGACTGTATGCCATCGCCACCACACCGGTGGATGCGATACCGGATCTGTCAGACACGCAGGTGATCATCAAGACCAGTTATCCCGGGCAGGCACCGCAGGTCATCGAGGACCAGATCACCTACCCGCTTTCCACCACATTGCTCGCTGTGCCCGGCGCGGTGACGGTGCGCGGCTTCTCGATGTTCGGCGATTCTTTCATCTATGTGTTGTTCAAGGACGGCACCGATTTGTACTGGGCGCGCGCCCGCGTGCTCGAATATCTCAGTCAAGCGCAAAGCAAGCTGCCGCCGGGCGTCACTCCGATGCTCGGCCCCGATGCCACCGGCGTCGGTTGGATCTTTGAATACGCGCTGGTCGATCGCAGCGGCAAGCATGATCTGTCGCAACTGCGCTCCTTGCAGGACTGGTTCCTCAAACTTGAGTTGCAAGGCCTGCCCGGCGTCGCCGAAGTCGCCACGGTTGGCGGCATGGTCAAGGAATATCAGGTCGAGGTCGATCCCGACAAGCTGCTTGCCTACGGCATCATGCTGCCGCAGGTGGAGATGGCGATTCGCCGCGCGAACGGCGAGACCGGCGGTTCGGTGATCGAAATGGGCGGTGCGGAATACATGATCCGCGCGCGCGGCTATATCCACACACAGGATGATCTGCGCCGTGTGCCGCTCGGCACATCTTCGACTGGCGCGCCCGTGCAACTCGGCGATGTCGCCAACATCCAACTCGGCCCGGAACTGCGCCGGGGCGTCGCGGAACTGAACGGCGAAGGTGAAGTGGTCGGCGGTGTGGTGGTGATGCGGCATCAGGAAAATGCCCAGGCCACCATCGCGCGCGTCAAGGAGCGCCTCGCCGCCTTGCAGCACAGTCTGCCGCAAGGTGTGGAGATCGTTACCACCTATGACCGTTCGGCACTGGTGGAACGCGCCGTCAACAATCTCAAGGAGAAACTCTTCGAGGAATCGCTGGTGGTCGCGCTGGTGTGCGCGCTATTTCTGTTCCATCTGCGCTCGGCGCTGGTCGCCATCGTCAGTCTGCCGATCGGCATCCTGATCGCCTTCATGGTGATGCGCACGCAGGGCATTAACGCCAACATCATGTCGCTGGGCGGCATCGCCATCGCCATCGGTGCGATGGTCGATGCGGCCATCGTCATGATCGAGAACCTGCACAAGCACATTGAACATGCCGCACCCGACGCCGATCGCTGGCAACTGACGCGTACCGCCGCGCGTGAAGTCGGCCCGGCGCTATTCTTCTCACTGCTGATAATCACCGTGTCGTTCCTGCCAGTGTTCACGCTTGAAGCGCAGGAAGGCCGGATGTTCGCGCCGCTCGCCTACACCAAGACCTACGCCATGGCCGGTGCCGCACTTCTTGCTGTCACGCTGGTCCCAGTACTGATGGGTTATCTGATCCGCGGCCGCATCCGGCCGGAGCATGCCAACCCGCTTAATCGCCTGACGATCGCCGCGTATCGTCCGGTCATCGACTGGGTGCTGTCGCGCCGCGCACTGACGCTGGTCATCGCACTGCTGCTGCTCGCCAGCACCGTCTATCCATTAACACGTCTCGGCAGCGAATTCATGCCGCCGCTCAACGAAGGCGATCTGCTCTACATGCCGATCACACTGCCATCAGTCTCCGTCGGCGAAGCTGTGCGCATACTGCAGCAGACCGACCGGCTGATCCGTCAGACGCCGGAAGTGAAAAGCGTGTTCGGCAAGGCCGGGCGTGCAGCGACCGCCACCGATCCCGCGCCCTTGTCCATGATCGAAACTGTCGTTCAGCTCAAAGACCCGTCGCAGTGGCGCCCCGGTATGACACTCGACAAGATCAAGGCGGAACTGCAAAACACCGTGCAACTGCCGGGCCTGTCCAACACCTGGACCTTGCCGATCCGCACGCGCATCGACATGCTCGCCACCGGCTTCCGCACGCCGGTTGGCATCAAGGTCGCGGGGCCTGACCTTGCCGGCATCGAAAAACTCGCCGGCGAGATCGAGCGCGCCATCAAGCCGGTGCCGGACACACTCTCTGTTTACGCCGATCGCGTCACCGGCGGTCGCTACATCGATATCGACATCGACCGCACCGCCGCCGCACGCTATGGGTTGAACATTCTCGATGTGCAGGACATGATCCGAACCGCACTGGCCGGCGAATCAGTCACGCTCACCGTGGAAGGACGCGAGCGCTATCCGGTGAACCTGCGCTACCCGCGTGCGCTGCGAGATTCACTGCCGGCGCTGGCGGCGAGTCGCGTCGCCACGCCGTCCGGCGCGCAGATCCCATTGGGCGAAATCGCCACGTTGCGCATCGTGGACGGCGCCCCCGAGATCAAGAGCGAGAACGCGCGCCTCAATGGTTGGATCTACATCGACACCGGTTCGGAAAACCTGGCCGGTTATGTGCGTGCTGCGAAGCAGGCCGTCGCGAAGTCGGTGGTCATCCCTGCCGGTTATTCACTCACCTGGTCGGGCCAGTACGAATACATGGAACGTGCCGCCGCACGACTCAAGATCGTCGTGCCACTGACGCTAGCCCTGATCGTTCTGCTGCTGTACCTCAACTTCCGCAATGCGGTTGAAACCCTGATGATCATCCTCAGCCTGCCGTTCGCACTGATCGGCGGCTTCTGGCTGGTGCATCTGCTCGGCTATCAACTGTCGGTGGCCGTCGGTGTCGGCTTCATCGCGCTGGCCGGCGTGGCCGCGGAGTTCGGCGTGGTGATGCTGCTGTATCTGGACAACGCGCTGGCGCGACATCAGGCCGAAGGCAAGGTGAACAACTGGGCAGATCTGAAGAACGTGATCATGGAAGGCGCCGCGCTGCGGGTCCGCCCGAAAATGATGACCGTTGCCGTGATAATCGCCGGACTGCTGCCGATCATGTTCAGCCACGGCACCGGCAGCGAAGTCATGCAGCGCATCGCCGCGCCGATGATCGGCGGCATGATCACCGCGCCGCTGCTCAGTCTGGTGGTGATACCGGTGGTATATGCCTTGTGGAAACGGCGGGCATTGAACCTGAAGTAAGTGCGCTCGCTTCAGGACGGGGCCAAGACCCGCCCCTGCCCACTGCATCGAAGTTCGCCATGCCCGTTGGCCGCCGCCTTGTTACCAGCGAATCGTACTGCCCATCGCGGCGGTGCTAGACTTCTGAATTTGAAAGACTGCCTTTGTAGACGGCAAGACATGCTGGCACCAAAACCGCTACAGATAAACACCATGAATCGCCGCCGCATGACTCTGCGCAAACTCCCCCGCGCGTTTTACGCGCGCGACACCACCACCGTCGCACGGGAACTACTCGGCAAATACCTAGTGCATGTCGCGCATGGCGTGGAGCGCATCGGCCGCATCGTGGAAGTCGAGGCCTACCTCGGTCCGCACGATCGCGCCGCGCATTCCGCACGCGGCTTGACCACGCGCACCAAAGTCATGTTCGGTCCACCGGGCCACGCCTACGTGTACATGATCTACGGCATGCACTACTGTTTGAACGCCGTGACCGAGCGTGAGGGCCATGCCTCGGCCGTTCTGCTGCGCGCCATCGAGCCGATACAGAATATCGAAGGCCGCACCCAGGGCCCCGCCCTGCTCTGCAAAGCACTGGGCATCGACAAGTTCCGCAATGCCCACGATCTGCTCAGCGACGACCTGTACATCGCCGCCACACCCGGCAATGAACCCTTCAGCATTGTCAAACGGCCACGCATCGGCGTCGACTATGCGGGGCACTGGGCACGACGCCTGCTGCGGTTTTACATCAAGGGCAATGCGTTTGTTTCCAAGCAGTAACTGATCAATCGGATGAGATTGCGTATAGAATCACACTTATCCTCTCTACCTTCCAGGCATCCGGCAACCATGAACACGTTTGGCGATCACTTGTGGCAGGTCAATCTCCCCGACGACTGGGTCGCGGAACAGGAAACGGAAAGCGCTTTGCTTTACCATCCCGATGGCCCCGGTACTTTGCAGATCAGTGCAGTAACGCAGAACGACACGGTCACCGCGGCCGATCTGCGCGCCATCGCGGCGGAGCATCTCGATGCAGGCGCGCAGACCGACGATATCGAGTTCGGCACATTCAGCGGCTTCAGTCTGAGTTATGCCGTCGATGGTGAATTCTGGCGCGAATGGTATCTGCGCTGCGGCTCGACGCTGCTGTTTGCGACCTATAACTGCGACCTCGATAACGAAGGCAAAGAGGAGGACATCGTTGAGTTGATATTGGGGACCTTGCGCGCAGAGCCGTAAACCACCCTACATCGATTGTTTACAGAATCAGCCCGCCAGGGCAACGCTTTTTATCTGCGCATAAATCCGTTGTTCGACTTCCAGCTTCAGTAGTACGAGCGACTTTCGCGTGATGCGCGCCAGCAGCGCGGTGCCGTTGGCATCGAGCGCAATCATCACCTGACCAGGCCGGTCTTCGCTGATCGCGGTGATGCGCACAGGCAGGATGTTGAGAATGCTCGTGTCATGCGGCGGCGTCAGCGCCAGACTGACATCGCGGGCGCGCACGCGCAGACGCGCGGGTGTACCAATGGCG
>JBGPWJ010000304.1:0-2513 GCA_041492115.1 Gammaproteobacteria bacterium | reverse complement strand
AGACTCGCCGCGAGCAGCTGACGCGCGTTCAGTGACAGCATCAGGCGGCGCTGCGCGGCAGGGTCAGGCGGTAACCGCGACCGCGCAGGGTTTCGATGGGCAGGAGTGTGTTATCGGGATCGAGCTTGCGGCGCAGGCGGCCGACGAATACTTCGATGACATTGCTGTCGCGTTCGAAATCCTGCTCATAGAGATGATCGGTCAGTTCGGTCTTGGACACCACCTGGCCGGCGTGCAGCATCAGGTATTCGAGGACTTTGTATTCGAAGGTCGTCAGTTCCAGCGCTTGGTCATGCAGGTGCACGGTCTGCGCGCCGGTATCGAGTGCCACCGGTCCGCAGTGCAGCACCGATTGGGTCCAGCCGGCGGCACGCCGCTGCAAGGCCTTGAGACGTGCCAGCAGTTCTTCCATTTCAAAAGGTTTGACCAGGTAATCATCGGCGCCCGCTTCCAGGCCCTGGACCTTGTCCTGCCAGCTACCGCGCGCGGTGAGAATCAGAATGGGGAACACCTTGCCCGCCGCGCGCAGGCGGCGGATCACCTCGATGCCGGAGAGCAGCGGCAAACCGAGATCGATGATGGCGATGTCCAGCGGATAGTCAGTGGCGAAGTACAGCCCTTCCTTGCCGTCGGCCGCCGCATCGACCACGTAGCCTTCTTGCTTCAGGCGCGCGGCGAGTTGCTCGCGCAGCGCGGTTTCATCTTCGACGACCAATACGCGCATTCAGCGTCCACCGCCGTAGTACAACACCCGGACGCGTCCCTGCGGCGTCAGAACCTTGATGCGGTAGCCGCCGTCCATCTGATCGGCGGACAGCACCCGACCCTCGCGGCTGGCCTGTGCGACGGCACTGTCCAGACTGATGCCGGGACTGCGGGAGGGTTGGTCACGCTGCTGGTAATAATCGCGCGGCGCGGAGTCGTTGCGCTGATCGCCGCGATCTTCATCGTGCCAACGCCGGGCCTGGGCGAGGGGCGTGACACCCATCAGCACGGCGAGTGCGATGAGTGCGGCGCGGGTCGGTGTGCCGATCTTGGTCACTTCTGTGCTCCAGTGGACGAGGCCGTGGGTTGTGATGGTAATCCCCGCCCCAGCCAGTGCCAAGCCCGGCTCACCTGGCTCTTACTCGGCCGGCTGCACGTCGACGTGTATGCGGATCTTGTTGCCCGGGTCATGGTCGGTCCGCGTGACGTATTCAGCACCGTTGTAGCGGTAGGTCACGCGATAGCCATCGACGCGGTCCTCTTCCCGATAATCATCGACCACGTGGCAGTTATCCTGCGTGGCATAGCGGGTATATCCGTCGTGCGGGGGATTGTTCTGGTAACCGATGTCACGTCCGATCGAGCCGCCCAGCACAGTACCGGCCACGGTCGCGACCGATCTGCCACGGCCATGGCCCATGGTGTTACCGACCACGCCGCCGATGATGCCGCCCAGAATGGTGGGGGTGGCGGAACGGTAACCGCGCTCGCTTTCATACACCGGCACCTCTTCCTGATAGCACTCGCGACGCGGCTGGGAAACGCGGACATGGCGCATCATCGGCTCGACATGGACCACCTTGGCATAGTCGTAAACACCGCCGCCTTCGGCGTCATCGTCGTGACTCGCCTGCGCCACTTGGGTCAGGGCCAGGCACGGCAGGGCCAGCAGCACAGCGATTCGTTGCAATTTCATGTGAGTTCTCCAGTCAATCAAGTGTATAGAAAAGGCAGTACTTTCCGTCCCGCCGCCCGGTCGATCGCACTCTGAATATCAGCCTGCGATCCATCAGGTGAATACAGAGTAACGCGGCCTGGCTGAACATCACCTGAATGAATTCTTGTGGGCCGCAGTGACGATAGGGTCACAGGTGCCGCACAATCTTGGCGACCCGCCGTTGGAAGGCCCGTGTGCGTGTGGCGGGATTATCGTGCAGTGGACTCGGTAAAGTCGCGGCCAGCTCGATGGCCTGTTGCGAAGACAATTGCGCGGCGGATATTCCCCAGTAGTGTTGCGCGGCGGCCTGCACACCATAGATGCCTTGACCGAACTCCGCGCTGTTGAGGTACAACTCCAGGATGCGGCGCTTGTCGAGATGCTGTTCCATCCGCCAGGTCAGCAGCATTTCATGCCATTTGCGCAGCGGGTTGCGTGACGGGCTGAGGAACAGGTTCTTCACCGTCTGCTGCGAGATCGTGCTGGCGCCGTACACCACCTTGCCCCGCTCCAGATTGTAGTCGAGCACTTCACGTAGCGCCTGAAGATCGAAACCTTCGTGTTCATAGAAGCGCGCATCCTCGGCGACCAGCACCGTGCGCAACAGGTAACGCGGCATTTGCGCGAGCATCACGGGCTGCCAGCGCAACGGCGGCCAATCGGGATGCGCACTGCGCTCTTGTTGATACGTTTGCATAAAACTCGAGCGCGGCATCGGGCCGCTGGCAAGTTGCGACCAGTCCGGCCAGATGGAGAAGAGATAGAGGCTGTCGGTGATGACGAACAACAGCAGTGCGCGCCACAGCCAGGT
>JBGPWJ010000194.1:0-5106 GCA_041492115.1 Gammaproteobacteria bacterium | reverse complement strand
TTCCGCAAGGCCTGCCGCGACTACGCCGCCAAGCAGGTGCTGGGTCAGAGCGCGGACTTCCAGCGGCTCGGCGTATTCGGCGACTGGGCACATCCGTATCTGACCATGGAATTTCGCACCGAGGCCGACATCATCCGCGCGCTCGGGCGCATTTACGCCAATGGTTATCTGGTCAAAGGTTTCAAACCGGTGCACTGGTGCACCGATTGCGGTTCGGCGCTCGCCGAAGCCGAGGTCGAATACGAGGACAAGACCTCGCCGGCTATCGACGTGCGCTTTGCGGTGCTCGACACGGCGGCGCTGCGTGCGCGCTGCAAGGGTTTGCAGAGTATTGACCAGGGTCTACCGGTGTCGGTGGTGATCTGGACCACCACGCCCTGGACCTTACCTGCCAATCAGGCTGTGGCGTTGAATCCTGAATTTGATTACGCCGTGGTGGAATGCAATCTGGGCGGCCGGCATGAATGCCTGCTGCTCGCCGAAGCGCTGCTCAAGGATTCCATGCTGCGCTACGGCATCGAGCAATATCACGTGATCGGCTACTGCAAGGGTGTAGAGCTGGAAGGCCTGAAGCTCAAGCATCCGTTCTATGCGCGTGAAGTGCCGCTGATACTCGGCGATCATGTGACGACAGAGGCCGGCACCGGTGCCGTGCACACCGCGCCGGGTCACGGTCAGGACGATTACGTGGTCGGCGCGCGCTACAGCCTGCCGGTGCACAACCCGGTCGGCGGTGATGGGCGCTTTCTGCCGGACACGGAATTGTTCGCCGGTGAACATGTGTTCACCGCCAACGATCACGTCATCGAGATACTCAAAGGGTGCGGCGCATTGCTGCACGTCAACTCGCTACGTCACAGTTACCCACATTGCTGGCGCCACAAAACGCCGATCATTTTCCGCGCCACGCCGCAGTGGTTCATCAGCATGGATCAGGGCGAGCTTGGTGGTCTGCGCGCCAAAGCGCTGGAGGCCGTGCATGCGGTGCGCTGGATGCCGGACTGGGGTCAGGCGCGCATCGAGGGCATGGTGCAGAACCGGCCCGACTGGTGTGTGTCGCGGCAGCGCACCTGGGGCGTGCCGATTCCGCTGTTCGTGCGCAAATCCACGGGCGAACCGCATCCGCGTACGGCGGAGCTGATCGAACAGGTGGCGCAGCGTGTCGCAGCCGAAGGCATCGATGCCTGGTTTGAACTCAAGGCCGAGGAATTGCTCGGCAGCGAGGCCGCCGATTACGACAAGATCAGCGACACACTCGACGTCTGGTTCGATTCCGGCGTGACGCATACCACGGTGTTGGAACGTCGAAATGACTTGGGCTTCCCCGCCGATCTTTATCTGGAAGGCTCCGATCAGCACCGCGGCTGGTTTCAATCGTCACTGCTGTCGTCGGTGGCGATGCGCGGTTGCGCGCCCTACAAGGCCGTGCTCACGCACGGCTTCACCGTCGATGCGCAGGGCATGAAGATGTCGAAGTCGCGCGGCAATGTGGTGGCGCCGCAGAAGGTGGTCAACACGCTGGGCGCCGATATCCTGCGCCTATGGGTCGCGGCCACCGATTACCGCGGCGAGATGACCGTCTCCGATGAAATCCTCAAACGCACCGCCGATGCCTATCGACGTATCCGCAACACGGCGCGCTTCCTGCTCGCCAATCTCGCCGGCTTCGATCCGGTCGCGCACCTCACCGATCCGGATCAGATGCTGGCGTTGGACCACTGGGTGGTGGAGCGCGCGCGGCAGTTGCAGGCCGAGATCATCACCGCTTACGACGCCTATGAATTCCATCTGATCTATCAGAAGGTGCACAACTTCTGCGCCGTCGATCTGGGCAGCTTCTACCTCGACATCATCAAGGACCGCCAATACACCACGCCGCGCGACAGCGTGGCGCGGCGTTCCGCGCAGACCGCGTTGTACCTGATCAGCGAGGCCATGGTGCGTTGGATCGCGCCGATTCTGTCGTTCACCGCCGAGGAAATCTGGCGCAATATTCCCGGCGAACACGGCGAGTCCGTTTTTCTGGAAACCTGGTTCGAATTACCGCCGATGTATCTGCCCAGCGACGCGCAGTCCGAACAGCTCGGCTTGGCATTCTGGACGCAGGCCATCGCGGTGCGCATCGCGGTCAGCAAGGAACTGGAGCGTCTGCGCGTGGTCGGCGGCATCGGCTCCGGATTAGATGCTGAGGTTGATCTGTATTGCGATGCCGAAATGGCGCAGGCACTCGCTCGTCTTGAGGATGAACTGCGCTTCGTGCTGATCACTTCCTATGCGCGCGTGCGCGCCTTGGATGCGCGCCCCGAGGGTGCCATGCGCGCGGACTGCGGCGAGGGTTCCGAGGTGTGGATCAGAGTGGCACCCAGTGCTCACGCCAAGTGCGTGCGGTGCTGGCATCACCGTGAGGACGTCGGCACGCATGCGGAGCATCCGGAATTGTGCGGACGCTGCGTGGAGAATGTTGCTGGCGTCGGTGAGTTGCGGCGGTATGCCTGATAGTCATAGCAACATCTAACAAAATAAGTCCCCTCTCCCTGTGGGAGAGGGCCAGGGTGAGGGGAATGAATTCAGTGTTAACCTCCCCTCTCTCCAACCCTTTGGGCTGCTCCAACAGGAATTGATCAATGACCAAGACTGCAACATCCTCCTTGCCTTGGCTGTGGTTGTCGGCCGTGGTCATCGTGCTCGATCAGCTCAGCAAATGGCTGGCAGAAACGCGGTTGACGCTGCATGAGCCACTGGCCCTGTTGCCGAGCCTGAATCTGACGCTGATGTACAACACCGGCGCGGCCTTCAGTTTTCTCAGCGACGCGGGCGGCTGGCAACGCTGGTTGTTCACCGGTCTGGCGGTGATAGTGAGTGTAGGGCTGGTGATATGGCTGGCGCGCCTGCCGTCGCAGCAGAGTTGGGTCGCGGCGGCGCTGGCCCTGATTCTGGGCGGCGCGCTTGGCAATGTCATCGACCGAATCCGGCTCGGTCATGTCATCGACTTCATTCAGGTGTATTACAGCGAGTGGTATTTCCCAGCCTTCAATGCGGCGGATTCGGCGATCACGCTGGGCGTGGCGATCCTACTGTTCGATGCGCTGTTCATCGCGCGGCGCGATTCCGCCGCGTCATGAATTCCAGCAGGTCGATGGGGTCCCGATGGATGAGTTTTTTACACCCTGGGAATTGAGTGTCAGATTGCCGCATTTTGTATCCAGCGTGGTGTCCAGCAGCTTTGCGGTCAAAAGTACGCAGGTCGAATCTGCTGCAAGTGCAGTTCCATCACACGCTGTCGGTTTTATGAGCTGATAATGTCCTTCCGCCGATTTGTCGCTACTGTAACTCAGTCCGCCTGGCGCTAACACAGTGGCGGTGTAGGCATTATTCTCCGTATAAAACCGCTCCTCCGCCTGCATCGCGGCGAGCAGCATCGTCTGCGCCTCGGCGCGCCGCGATTTCTGCACCTGCGCCAGATAGGACGGATAGGCGATCGTCGCCAGAATGGCGACGATCGCCACCACGATCATCAACTCGATCAGGGTGAAGCCTTGCGGGCGGTTACGCGACATGCTCGATCTCCGTAGGGTCATTGACGCAGCTCGTGCCAGCCCAGACGACCTTCCGACGGTGCGCTACCGGCGTAGATCTTGGTCTTGCCCACGCTGGCGTCACTGCCCGAGGTGTATTGGTAATCGCCCAGCACGCTCGACTGGTTGGGGATGACGCTCATCAAGCGTCCGCCCACGGTCTTGCCATTCTGTAGATCGGATGAATCGATTACGTTGTCGCCATTTGTATCGATCGCCGCCTTATCGGGTCGTCCACCTGTGTTGACCTTCACTGCCATCAGCCAGCCCGAGCCGCCATAGGTACAGGGATCGGTGGAGGGCATCAGCGTGTTGAAGAACACCAGGCTGCCACGCACGAAGGCATTGGTTACCACGCGTTCGCCCGTGTCCGGCAGATCCATATACCAGCCGAATTGCGTGGTGTAATCCACGGTATTACTGGTTGGAACACGCAGGGTGACATCGGTGTTGAAGGCGCTATCGTTGGCCGTTTGCGATTGCAGATTGGCCCGCAACAATTCCTCGGTGCCTTTATCCCAGACGCCGTAGAAGGTTTGCTTGCCGCTCGAGGATTTGTCACCGTCCACCAAGTACTGACCCGTACCGAACAACACCAGCAGATCGGGTTTATTGTTGTTGGCGACGGGGACATCGGGGTTGAAGACCACCATGGGACGCGAGGTGATCGGCTGCGGGTTGCTGCTTGCATCCTTGGCGGTGAACAGCGGTTTTGGCGTGGCGCCCTGTTTTAAGACATCCCACTGTGCATCGCTGCTCTGCGAGACGTCAAAGGCCCACATATTGCCTTGCAGGTCGCCCCCATAAATGCGGTCCACGACCAAATCGGCGTTGGTGTCGACGGCGGTGACGGTGCTCAGTCCATTCTGATTGACACCGCTGCCCACTCCAGTATCGATCATTTGGTAATCAGTACCCGCTGTCCAAGTACCGCTCAGTCCACCGTCCAGGTAGACAATGAAGAGTGCGGCGTGGCCATTGGTGCTGTTGTAGCCGTTGCCGAAGATGGCTGCCCAGCGGTTGTTGTTCATCATGGCGATGACGGGTTCGGCGTAGGTGTAGCCAAGATTGGGGACGATCTTGTTACTGATGTCAGCGGCGCTGTCGTTGGCGGTGAACTCCCACATCACCAGAGAATCCGCATTGGCCTCGGTAAGTTGCGTCGGGTCGGTGACGTCCAGCGCGAAATAACCCTTGCCGCCGGCCTGTTCGCCGCCAATCAACACGGTATGCCAGGCCGCCGTGCCGCCCGACGTGGTCTTGACGAACACGTCGGAGACGGACGGCGACAGATCGACATAATACTGGTGTGTGTAGCTGGGGTCGGAAAGTGCGTGCAGGCCCTTTCCGGATGCGGATGAAAACAGGTTGTGCGGTATGTAGGCCAGCACTTCATTGGCAGTGCCCTTGGCCAGATCGGTGCGAAAACCGTGCAACATGCCGTCATTGGCACCGACGTACACCACCGGTGTACGGGTCGCGGCGGCGCCGGTCTTGAAGCTCGAATACGATGGGCTGGTCGGGAACGGTG
>JBGPWJ010000316.1:0-2126 GCA_041492115.1 Gammaproteobacteria bacterium | reverse complement strand
CGGTGGGCATGCTAGAGCATGTCGGCATCGACAACTATGCGACACTTGGCAAGGTCATCGACACAGTACTCACTGAAGACGGCCGCGGCCTGATCCACAGCATCGGCCGTGACCGCCCGGGTCACATGAACTCCTGGATCGCGCGGCGCATCTTTCCGGGCGCCTATCCGCCCAGTCTCAGCGAAATGATGAGCCTGTTCGAACCCCTGGGCTTTTCTGTCCTCGACATCGAGAACATCCGCCTGCATTACGCCAAGACGGTGGAGCATTGGCTGGCGCGCTTCAACGCGAATGCCGCGCGCATCGAGGCGATGTTCGATGCAACGTTTGTGCGTGTCTGGCGGCTGTATCTGGCCGGTTCGCTGGCGGCGTTCAGCAGCGGCGAGATGCAATTGTTCCAGGTGCTGTTCAACCGGCACGGCAACAACCAGATCCCCTGGACACGCGCCGAGCTGTATCTGGAGCAGCCGTGAGCCCGGAGCGCTGCGATGTGCTGATCGTCGGCGGCGGACCAGCCGGCTCCAGTTGCGCGCGGGCACTGCGCCAGGCGGGACTGGATGTGCTGGTGCTCGACAAGAGCAGCTTTCCGCGCGACAAGGTGTGCGCCGGCTGGATCACGCCGCCGGTGCTTGATGAACTAGGCATCGACCGCGCGGACTACGCACAGCAACGCGTGCTGCAACCGATCACAGGTTTTCGTCTCGGGCTGATCGGTGCCGCACCGCTCGACACCGACTATGCGCGGATCGTCAGTTACGGCATTCGCCGCTGCGAGTTCGACCACTATCTGCTGCAACGCAGCGGCGCACGCTTGATTCTTGGCGAAACGCTGCAGTCGATAGAGCGCCGAGCCGGCGGCTGGCTGATCAACCAGCGCATCGAGGCCGCACTGCTAATCGGCGCCGGCGGACACTTCTGCCCGGTGGCGCGTTATCTCGGCGCCGATGTCGGTCGCGGTGAACTGTCGGTAATGGCCAGGGAAATCGAGTTTCGCATGAGCGAGGCGCAACAGCGCCACTGCCGTGTGGCACCGCAACGGCCCGAACTGTATTTCTGCGCCGACCTGAAAGGTTATGGCTGGGTGTTTCACAAAGGCGCTTACCTGAACATCGGTTTGGGCCGCGAAGACCCGCAGCGATTGGCCGAGCACAGCGCCGCCTTTCTCGAATGGCTCAAAGCAACGGACCGAATTCCCGCCGACAGTCCCGCCGCACTACACGGTCACGCCTATCTGCTCTACGGTCACAGCCGGCGCAAGCTGATTGATGAGGGGGTGTTGTTGATCGGCGATGCCGCCGGCTTGGCCTATGCGCAAAGCGGTGAGGGCATACGCCCGGCGATCGAGTCCGGGCTGCTGGCCGCCGCAACCGTACTCGCTGCCGAGGGTGATTACAGCAGCGCCAGACTGGCCGGTTACCAGGACAGACTCATAACACGCTTCGGCTCAGCCAGCGCCGCAAGGCCGCAACCGATTGCGACGGCCGTGCGCAACTACTTCGGCACACGGCTGCTGCGCAAGCGCTGGTTCACGCGCCATGTGGTACTCGACCGCTGGTTCCTGCACAGCCGCCAGTCGCTCATGCAGCAGCCGGCGCGGTGATTGTCAGCGCCGGCGCACAGGCTTGTCATCAGCTGATGGTGAGCAACTGCTCCAAGTCGACCACTCGCACCGGGTGCTGCACGACCGCATGCAGCGGCAGGATCTCATTGAGCTTGTCCACGTACTGACGCTGATCCTTTTCCACCATGACAATGACCCGGGCCGCGGGCGCGTACTTCTGCAGGCTGTACAGCAGCACATCCAGGTTGCTGATATTCACACCCGCGTAGTTGTTGCCGTAGCCGTAGAAGAATTCAGCCACGATGAAATCAGGCTGCTGTGCCTTGAGCGCCTGAAGTGTGTGGCGCATCGAACTGAACTTCAGTTCGTTCAGACCCAGGCGTTGGTAGAGTCCGGAGAAATCCGGATGACCGGGCGATTCGATAATCGAGAACAGTGTTGCTGTCGGCATGGCTTTGACCCAATGGCAGCGGCGTGGACTCTAAAGGTGCGTAAAGAATGGCACCTTCTTAAAGGAACCTCCGAATAACTCCCTCTCCTCCGCGCAAGTGGGGGAGAGGGTTGG
>JBGPWJ010000279.1:0-3109 GCA_041492115.1 Gammaproteobacteria bacterium | reverse complement strand
GTTCGTCGTCACCTACCCGGCGCTGGGCGTGCTCAACATCATGCATCTGGCAACGCCGGCGAGCGCGATCCTGTCGGCGGTGATCTTCAACGCGCTGATTATCGTGGCGCTGATTCCGCTGGCGCTCAAAGGCGTGCGCTACCGGCCTATGGGGGCGGCAGCGGTGTTGCGCACCAATCTGCTGATCTACGGCGTAGGCGGCATCATCGTGCCGTTCATCGGCATCAAGCTCATCGACCTCGGGCTGGTTGCCCTTGGTTTGGCATAGTGGAGGTATAAGTCATGCTCAGAGAATTCAGACCCGCGGTAATGATCTTCGTCGTGTTGACGATTGTTACCGGCCTGCTTTATCCGCTGCTGGTCACTGTCATCGGTCAAACGGCATTCCCGCACCAGGCGAACGGCAGCCTTATCGAACAGGACGGCAAGGCGGTGGGTTCCGCGCTGATCGGCCAGCCGTTCAGCGATCCGAAGTATTTCTGGGGCCGGCCGTCGGCGACCGGGCCGTATCCCTATAACGCCGCGGCATCGAGCGGTTCCAATCAGGGGCCGCTGAATCCGGCGCTGACGGATGCCGTCAAAGCACGCGTTCAAGCCCTGCGCGACGCCGATCCCGGCAACACCGCAGCGGTGCCGGTGGATCTGGTCACCGCCTCGGCCAGCGGGCTCGATCCGCAGATCAGCCCGGCAGCGGCCGAGTACCAGATCAACCGTGTGGCCAAGGCACGCAAACTGCCGGTGCAGACCGTGCGCGATCTGGTGGCGAAACATACCGAAGGACGCCAGTTCGGCGTGCTCGGCGAGCCGCGCGTGAATGTTCTGCAGCTCAATCGCGCGCTCGATGCAGCGCATTTATCCGGGTAGATATCCACTGGCCTGTCGCGAACACGGTGTGCAGATCGCATGGGCCAGGTATCGGATTTAAGGAATTGAATTTGCCCTATACTCATTGCCATGATTGAACAACGCCCCAACCCGGATGAGCTGCTTGAACGCGTCCAGCTCGAAGAACAGAAGGCGCGCCGCGGTAAGCTCAAGGTGTTTTTTGGCGCCTGCGCCGGTGTAGGCAAGACCTTTGCCATGCTGTCGGCGGCGCGGGTGCTCAAACAGCAGGGCGTGGATGTTGTCGTGGGCTTGGTGGAAACCCACAAACGTGCCGAAACCGCCGAGTTGCTCGAAGGCCTGGAGATTCTGCCGCTGAAGAGTCTCGAATATCGCGGCAAACCATTCGCCGAGTTCGACCTGGATGCCGCGCTGCAGCGCAAGCCGGCGGTGATCCTGGTCGATGAACTCGCCCATACCAATGTGTCCGGGTCCCGCCACACCAAGCGCTGGCAGGACGTACATGAATTGCTGGAGGCGGGCATCGATGTCTACACCACGGTCAACGTCCAGCATCTGGAGAGCCTGAACGATATCGTTGGGCAGATCACCGGCGTGCGGGTGTCGGAAACCGTGCCCGACAAGGTATTCGATAACGCCGATGAAGTCACCGTCGTCGATCTGCCTGCCGATGAGTTGCTGCAGCGCCTCAAAGAAGGCAAGGTCTATCTTGCGCAGCAGGCCCAGCACGCCATCCAGAACTTCTTCCGCAAGGGCAATCTCATCGCGCTGCGCGAGTTGGCGCTGCGCCGCACCGCGGACCGGGTCGACGCCCAGATGCGCGAGTACCGCGAGGACAAGTCGATACGCGGCGTGTGGAAGGCGAAGGAACGCCTGCTGGTCTGCGTGGGTCCCGGTCCCGATGGCGAAATGCTGATTCGAAGTGCCGCCCGTCTGGCGGCGAGTCTGCATGCCGACTGGATTGCCATCTATGTTGAAACGCCGCGTCTGCAACGCTTGCCCAAACAGACCCGCGATCAGATACTGAGGACACTGCGGCTTGCCCAGGAACTAGGTGCGGAAACCACCACCCTGGCGGGCCACGACATCGCGTTTAGCCTGCTTGGCTATGCCCGCAGCCGCAATGTCTCGAAACTGGTGATCGGCAAGACCTCTCGGCGTGGTTGGCGCCTGCGGTTTTCCGTGCCGTTGGCCGAGCGACTCACGGTGCTGGCCGGTGACGTCGATGTCTACGTGGTCGGTTACGAAGAAAAGAGCCGCAAGGCGCGTGCCGATGAGATAGTGGATTACCAGAGCCTGGAACCCGTGCACAAGCGCAAGGCGCGACTGTGGGGTTACGGGGTGGCGGCCATTGTCTGTGCACTCACCACCGCACTTAACGCGCCGCTTGCCGCCCACCTCGAACTCACCAATATCGTCATGCTTTATCTGCTGAGTGTGGTGCTGGTGGCGTTCCGATTCGGTCGCGGTCCGGGAATATTGAGCTCGGTACTGTCCGTGGCCGCATTCGATTTCTTTTTCGTGCCGCCGCGTTTCACCTTCGCGGTCACCGACGTTCAGTATCTGCTCACCTTCGCCGTGATGCTGTCGGTTGCGCTGGTGATCAGCAATCTCGCCTCCGACATGCGCTACCAGGCCCGCGTCGCGACCTTGCGTGAGCGGCGCGCCAGGGCGCTGTATGAAATGGGGCGCGAGTTGGGCGGTGCGCTGCAGGCGGAACAGGTTGTCGAAATCGCCAATCGCCATTTACAGGGTGTTTTCCAGGCCAACACCGCCATCCTGCTGCCGACACTGGAGGAAAAGATCGTCATGCCGCACGCACCGGACGGCATGACGGAGCACGACATGGCGCTGGATGTCGCGATCGCGCAATGGGTCTTCGATCACCAGCAAGCGGCCGGGTTCGGAACCAACACACTGTCCGCCAGTCCGATTTACTACCTGCCGCTGAATGCGCCGGTGCGCACACGCGGTGTACTGGCGCTGGCGCCGAGCAATCCCCGATTGATTTTTGTGCCCGAGCAGCACCGCTTGCTGGAGACATTTGCGTCGCAGATCGGGCTGGGTCTGGAGCGGGTTCACTTCGTGGAGATCGCTCAGGATGCCACCCTGAAGATCGAATCAGAGCGCCTGCGCAATTCGCTGTTGAGCGCCATCTCGCATGACCTGCGCACGCCGCTGACCGCACTCATCGGACTGTCCAGCACGCTGGCCGCGGATGGCAATCTGCCGGAACGGACCCGTGGCGAACTCGCCGAGGCGGTGC
>JBGPWJ010000307.1:0-2474 GCA_041492115.1 Gammaproteobacteria bacterium | reverse complement strand
TCGGCCAGCCGCTGCCGGAGTCGTATTTGTGCTGCGACGTGAACAAGGGTGCGCCGCAGCACATGCATTTATAGAGGCCAGGCGTTTTGAGGTCGTAGTACTGGCCGGTGAAGGCGCGCTCGGTGCCGTGTTCGCGCGTGATGCGGTATTGCTCGGGTGTCAGACGCTTGCGCCACTCGGCATCGTCTTTATCGGATGGCTTGTCAGTCATGGGCCTCACCTCCTGGGTATTCATGTGCATCTGTGCCTAAGCTTAGCAAAGCTGGTCATGCTTCTTGTGGCGGGTTGAAACCCGCACACAACGTAATGACTCGGCTTTGCGTAATAGCGTGGGTTTCTCTACAGTACCGGCATGATCCGCATCACCCGCCACATCAGCCTCGACGAGAACGAACTCGAAGAGCAGTTCATACGCGCCTCCGGGCCGGGTGGGCAGAACGTCAACAAGGTCGAGACCGCGGTGCAGCTGCGTTTCAATGCAGCCATATCACCGACGCTGAGCGCGCCAGTCCGCGAGCGGCTGCGCGTGTTGGCCGGGCGGCGCATGACCCGCGAGGGCGTGCTGATCATCGAAGCGCAGCGCTTTCGGACCCGAGAACGCAATCGCACCGATGCGTTGGAGCGGCTGATCGCCCTGATCCAGAAGGCCGCCATTCCGCCCGTGCCACGCCATGCCACCAAGGTGCCGCGCGCCCAGAAGCGCAAGCGCCTCGACGACAAGAAGCATCGCGGCGCCACCAAGCAGCTGCGCGGCAAACACGACGCTGATTAAATGGCGGTGAGGCACGCCGTTTGTGCCATAACTCACCCTACATTTGAGACGCTGGAGAAAAAATTGGCGCGTGATCCACGCGCTGCTCAGGCATCGAGATCGGGGATCAGCTTGCTCTCCAGCTTGGAGATGGTGTCCTTCAGATAGAGCTTGCGTTTTTTCAGGCGGCGCAGCTGCAATTGGTCCAGGTCCACGCTCAACACCAGGCGCGCGATCACATCATCCAGGTCGCGGTGTTCGATGCGCAGGTCCTGGAGACGCTGGAGCAACTCGGTGTTGTCTTCGTCACTCATGCGTGGTGTTCCTGACAATGTGACACAGGGTTCGGGATACTGCCTGCCGCTGATCCCGACCGCATGCAGAGTAACGCGCGGCGACCCGGCCGACAACCGACACGCGCGGCGCGCGGCCGCGGTATTTTACCACCGCGCCGGCATGCTAAGCTGACCCGGCCGGATTTTCAGGGCAACAGACAGGTATCCGCATGCGTACCGACACTCTTCGCACACTGCTGGCCGGTTTTCTGATGGCGGCCCTGACGGGCTGCGGACAGCACAACGACCCACTGACGGCCGTCGGCACACTGGAGTGGGACCGCATCGAGCTCA
Source organism: Gammaproteobacteria bacterium (assembly GCA_041492115.1). GTDB lineage: Bacteria > Pseudomonadota > Gammaproteobacteria > JBBQDK01 > JBBQDK01 > JBBQDK01. The sequence goes on along the minus strand of JBGPWJ010000307.1, from coordinate 1,094 downwards.
GCGCCGAGGTCAATGAGCCGATCGTCGCGATCGAAGTGCACGAAGGCCAGACGCTGACGGCCGGTCAGGTGGTGCTGCGTCTTGACGATCAGCGCGAACGCGCTGAACACGCTGTTGCGCAGGCCGCCCGCGATCAGGCCGCCGCCCGGTTCGCTGAACTGCAACGCGGGCCGCGTGCCGAACGCATCACGGCGGCGCGCGCCCGCACCACCGGCGCACAAGATACCTATGACGCCGCGCAACGGGAATTTGCCCGCAAACAAGCCCTGTTGAAACGCAAGCTGATCTCGCCCCAGGATCTGGATCAGGTCCGCGCGCAGCGCGATGCCGCGCAGGCCGCGCGCGATGCCGCACGCGCTGATCTTGCCGAGGCCGTCAATGGCTCGACGGCGGAGGAACTGGAACAGGCCCGGCAAGCCTTGCAGGCCGCTGATGCCGAACTGCGCGCCCGGCAGATCACGCTGGAACGACTGACAGTGCGGGCACCGCAGGCGGCCCGCGTCGATGCCCTGCCATTTGAACTCGGCGAGCGGCCGAAACCGGGCGCGGTTATTGCGGTACTGCTCGGCGGGGCCGCACCTTATGCGCATGTCTATGTCCCCGAACAGGAGCGCGCGCGGCTCGCGCCCGGACATGCCGCCAAGGTCTATGTCGATGGCATCGCCGCCGCGTTCGATGCCAAGGTGCGCAGCATCAGCAGCGACCCGGCCTTCACGCCTTACTTCGCGCTCAATGAGCGTGACCGCTCACGCCTCAGCTACAGCGCCAAGGTGGAACTGCTGGGCAAAGGCATCGCACAACTGCCCGCCGGCGTGCCGGTGCGGGTGGAGTTTGTATTAGATGAAAGAGTAAAGGGAAAAGAGTAAAGGGGAAGGCCTCATCCCCTTTACTCTTTTCCCTTTACTCTTTGCCCTTATCCCATGCCCAACGACCTTGCCATCTCCACCCGCAATCTGACCCGGCGCTTCGGTACGCTCACGGCGGTCGATCACGTCAACCTGTCGATCCCGCGGCGCAGCATTTATGGCTTTCTCGGTCCGAACGGCTCTGGCAAATCGACCACCATCCGCATGCTCTGTGGCCTGCTCACGCCC
>JBGPWJ010000221.1:0-4537 GCA_041492115.1 Gammaproteobacteria bacterium | reverse complement strand
AGGATCGTTGCGATCTTTGCTCGAATCAAACTTTTCACCGTCGGTGAGCCAGCCGGTGTAGTGCACCGAGACGGTCTGGCCTTTCACGGCGGCGGCGCCGTCGCCTATTGCTATGTCGTCATACTTGAGTCCGGAATCGGTCATCATTTCTGCCATGGGAATCTCCAGGTTGTGATACAAGCAGGCGCGGTGCCCTGCCACGCCGAAAGCGCCAAGAATGCCAGACCGGGCGGGCCGCGTCACGCGTTACGCATCGATCGCCGTCGCAGCCAATACTTCTCCACTTCGACCAGCACATACACGCTTGACGCCACCACCGCGATTCTGACCCAGTCCCCGGTGTCCAGCGCCGTGGTGGCGAACAAGGTCTGCATCACCGGCAGATAGGTGAACAGCATCTGCAAGCCCAGCACCAGGGCGACGGTCAGCAGCACATAAGGATTACCGGTCAAACCGCGGCGACTGCTAGAGGCGGCACTGATGAAGCGGGTGTTAAACAGATAGAAGGCCTCGAACACCACCAGCGTGTTGACCGCGACCGTGCGCGCATGTTCGCGCAGCGCGCCATGCGCCTCTTCCCAGAGAAACATGCCGTAGGTGCCCGCCACCATGATCAATGAGACGTACAGGATGCGCCACAGCAGCAGCGGTGACAGCAGCGCGAGCTGCGGATCGCGCGGCGGCCGCCGCATGTTGCCAGGCTCGCCGGGTTCGAAGCCCAGCGCCAGCGCCAGTGTCACCGCGGTGATCATGTTCACCCACAGGATCTGCGCCGGCGACATGGGCAGCACCAGTCCCTGTGCGACGGCGGCCACCACCACCAGCGCCTCCGCCATGTTGGTCGGCAGGATGAACAGCATGGCCTTAAGGATGTTGTCGTTGACGGTGCGGCCTTCCTCGACGCCGGCGACGATGGAGGCGAAGTTGTCATCGGCGAGCACCATCTCGGCAGCTTCCTTGGCGGCTTCCGTGCCCTTCAGACCCATGGCCACGCCGATGTCGGCGCGTTTCAACGCCGGTGCGTCGTTGACGCCGTCGCCAGTCATGGCCAGCACCGCGCCGTCGGCCTGCAATGCTTGTACGAGGCGCAGCTTGATCTCGGGACTGGTGCGCGCGAACACACTGGTATCGCGCGCCACTTGGCGCAACTGTGCATCATCGAGCGCTTCCAGTTCCGCGCCGGTCATCGGCGCATGCACCGCATCGAGACCGAGTTGCGCGCCGATCGCCTGCGCCGTGAGGCGGTGATCGCCGGTGATCATCTTCACCGCAATGCCGGCGCGGCGGCAGTGCGCGACGGCTTCGATTGCTTCGCTGCGCGGCGGGTCGATGATGCCGAGCAGGCCCAGCAGTGTCAGACCGGTGGCGACGGCATCGAAGCGCAGTTCCTGTTGCTCGGGCGTGACGGCTTTGCAGGCCAGTGCCAGCACGCGCGCACCATTACCGGCCAGTGTTTCCATGTGCGACTGCCAGTAGTGCTTGTTGAGCGGCTGGTCCTGGCCGTGCACGCGTTGTGCCGTGCACATCTCCAACAGGTGTTCCGGCGCACCCTTGAGATAAATGAAATGCTGGCCGGCGTGATCATGGTGCAGTGTCGCCATGAAACGATGTTCCACCTCGAAGGGAATCTCATCGAGGCGCGGCCGCAGTTCACGCTCCAGCGCAGCGTCGAGTCCTGCTTTGAGTCCCAAGGTCAGCAGCGCACCCTCGGTCGGATCGCCGGTGAGTTGCCAGGTGCCGGCCTGTTCGCGCAATGTGGCGTCATTGCAGAGCAGCGCGGCGCGGCACAGCTCCAGCAGGTCCACGTGTTCCGCGGGTTCAATCACGTTATCGTCCAGTGTGATGTCGCCACGCGGCGCATAACCGGCGCCTGTGACGGCGTAAATCTGCGTGGCGGTGACGACGTGCTGCGCGGTCATCTCATTGCGTGTCAGCGTGCCGGTCTTGTCGCTGCAGATCACGGTGACCGCACCCAGTGCCTCGACCGCCGGCAGTCGCCGGATGATGACGTTGCGACGCGCCATACGCTGCACGCCGATGGCGAGTGTGATGGTGATGATGGCCGGCAGACCCTCGGGGATGGCCGCCACCGCGAGCGCCACCGCGGCGAGAAACATGTCGCCGCTGTGCAGGTGGTGCACAAACACGCCGATGCCGAAGGTGAGCGCGGCCAGCGCCAGAATCGCCACGGTCAACTGCCGGCCGAAGCGAGCCAGCTTGCCGAGCAAGGGTGTGGTGAGCGGTTCGACCGTGGCCAGCAGGCTGCTGATGCGGCCGATCTCGGTGGCCGTACCGGTGGCGATCACCACGCCGACGCCCTGACCGTGCGTCACCAGCGTACCGGAGTAGGCCATGCCGCTGCGGTCGCCGAGCGGCGCGTCAATCGCTGTGCTCAGCGTGGATTTTTCCACCGGTTCGGATTCACCGGTCAGCGCCGATTCGTCGATGCGCAAAGCGCGGGTCTGCAACAAGCGTAACTCAGCCGGCACCTTGTCGCCGTCGGCGATCAGAACAATATCACCTGGCACCAGCTGTTCGGCGGGCACCTCGGTCACGCTCCCGTCACGCCGCACCCGCGCCCGCAAGGACAGCATCTTGCGGATCGCGTCCATGGCGCTCTCCGCTTTGCCTTCCTGGAGAAAACCGATCACCGCGTTGATGACAACGACACCGAAGATCACGCCGCTGTCGATCCAATCCCGCAACAGCAGAGTGATCGTGCCCGAAGCGAGCAGGATGTAAATCAGGACATTGTGGAATTGCAGCAGAAACCGCCACAACGCACTGCGCGTCGGCGGCGCCGGCAAACGGTTGAGTCCGAATTCGGTCAGACGGCGCCGCGCTTCGCTGTGACTCAGGCCGGCCGGCGTGCTCTGCTGGCGTGACAGACACTCGGCGCTGTCGAGGGCATGCCAGGCGTTGCTTGGGCCGCTGTGTGGACTGGCGTCAGTCATGAGTGCGATCACTGTTTCCGAGTCGCAGTAGTTGGCAGGCTCTCACAAAAGGTTCTACGGATGGACAGCCGGTGTGTTGTTACGTTAGCGGTTCTTCGCGGACGTCAGACTGACCTACGTCAGAATTCTGTTCGATCAGGTCAAACGGGGTCTCGATTAATTTTATATTGAGCAGATTGGTGGGGCGGGTCAGACCCGCAACAGCAAGATCAAATGATGTGTTGTAACTCAGCTTGAGTTTGCAGACTGTATCTGACAAGGTCGGCTTTAATTGCATTTCTGAAGGTCTTAAAACGGCCTATTTGAGACATTCATGGAGGCAAAAAAAGACCCCGCAACTGCGAGGTCTCTTTTGTTAAGTTTGAAATATTCACTAAAGTTGTTTACGGCGGCGAGTCACGCCAATCAGCGCCAAGAAGCCACTGCCGAGCAGCCACGCGGCTGCGGGAACTGGAACTGCCGTCAAGCTGGCGTTGAAGTTGATGTCCATGCCCGCCAACGGGCCGCCGACTGCCATGGGGATGCCCATGATGCCGTCGCCGTTACCGTCCGTCGAGGCGAACATCCACACCTGGTTCTGTGTCGGTGCGCCGGCGCTACCGTATTGCGGACCATCATAGAGACAGTTCTTGGTGATGGTGCCGGTGAAGTTGGCATCGCACGTGCTGTTTGCGCTGTACACGACACCGGAACCAAAGAGGCTGTTCTGAGCGAGGACCAAAAACACGTCAACGTTGTTGTTCCCATTCCAGTCCCACAGCAGGTGCATGCCTAGCTGGCCGGCACCGACGGTCGCGTTCAGCGTGCCAAACTCAGTGTTGCCGCCCCCCAGCGTAACATCGAACGAATAGCTGCCCGGCAGGAACATCTGAATGTCATGCGCCGCCCAACTATGGCCGAAGAACGGTGCCGTGGAAGACGCGGTGACGTTCGCGGTGCTGCCCAGGCCGGTGTAGTCCGAACTGCTGTTGTAGGCATTACCGTCCCACATCATGGTCACATCGTTGGTGCCCTGACCAACACTGCCGCCGTTGGGCGTCAAAAAGGTAAAATTGGCGCTGTCTGTGTACCAAGTGTTGGCGCCGAGCACACCGGTGACGAGTGCGGCCTGGGCGACTGGAGTGCTGAGGGTCAATGCGACGCTCGATGCAATCAGGGTTTTCCGGATCAATATCGGGTTCATGCTGGCGCTCCTCCATATGCTATGTTGTTGTTGAAACCGCCTAAATAAAATACGCCACATTCGGGTAGGTGGCAAGAATATCTGCCCACCCCCTATATCAATAGGGGAACAGGAGGAAGCATAAGTATGGAGGCCCTTTTCTCTGAAAACCACCGACCATCTGTATCTGACAAGGTCGGCTTTAATTGCATCTCTGAAGGTCTTATACATAGCGTTTAATATTTTGCCGCATCGAACAGCATTTACTACTGTAAAACAAGTGGTTTCGTTTGCTACAATACGACAAAATATATGACGCTATGTATAAAACGGCCTATTTGAGACATTCATGGAGGCAAAAAAAGACCCCGCAACTGCGAGGCCTCTTTTGTTAAGTTTGAAATAATCACTAAAGTTGTTT
>JBGPWJ010000299.1:0-2629 GCA_041492115.1 Gammaproteobacteria bacterium | reverse complement strand
GAACACCATGCCGATGCTGCGCCCGAGCAGTCGATGCGCATATTCGAACCAGAAGATACCTTTGAATTCTTCCAGCGACATGCCGAGGTTTTTCTTCCGGTACTCGGGAGTCTGCTGATATTTGTGATAGGTGTCCTGCCACTGCGTTTGTGATAGCGGCGGAACCGTGCCGACGATCGGCTCCCATTCCACCATCGACAGCCCCGAGCCGGTCAGCCGCGTCACACCACCCAGCACCACCATGGCGAACACCAGCGCGCAGCAGGTCAGCAGCCAATAGGCGATGGGACGGTGTTGTGGATAGGCTGCGACTGTCATGACGATCTCCGGAGCGGTAACGCGGGATATGTTAGCGCAAGCCCGCATTGAGCGCCCACGCCGGCAGCTGGCCTGGACTGGCTCCAGGTGACTGAGCACTGATCCCGTCGGGTCAGGCACGCCTGACCCGACGGGATAGCCCAAATGGGCCGTTTATCGGGGCTTGCGGGCTATGGTATAGTTTGCGCCCAGTGTCACCCACTACATGCATCACCACCCTTGTTGACGAGGTATCGCCATGCCCGAGAGAAGCGCAAAAAGGAACCAGACCGTAGCCCGCATGCTCGAGTTGCAGAAGATGTTCATCGATTATGAGCACAAGAACGGCTTGGACCCCCAGGATTACTACTCCCCTTCGGCCAAGCATCCGTTGGCCGGTTTCCGCGCCGAGTACTACAACTTGGCGAAAGATCTGGTCGACTTGGCTCACACCGAGGTCGGTTCACACCGCTAAGCGGTTTTGAGCATCGAGTTGTTCCGATCGGGCGCGCCGGCAACGGTGCGCCCGATTGCATTTCCGGGTCTGCATAAAGATCGCGCGCATTCAACTATCCTAATCTGGCGCGATTTGCGAAACTCGCTCACCATGGATCAACCCAGCCCCATCCGTCTTTCCATATCCGGCATGAGCTGCGCCAGCTGCGTGTCCGCGGTCGAGCAGTCGTTGCGCGCGGTGCCCGGTGTGGACGAGGCCAACGTCAATTTGGTCGAGCGCACGGCGCTGATTTCCGGCACAGCATCCGCAGAGGCCTTGATCGCGGCCGTGCGCAAGGCCAGCTACGATGCCGCCGAACTCAAAGGACTGGAGGATGAACAAGACAAGGAAGCCTCCGAACTGGCTTATTACCGCCGGCGCCTGAGTCAGGCCGCAGCGGCGGCGCTGGTCGGCCTGCCGCTGTTTGTTGCCGAGCCGCTCGGCTGGCTGCCGATGCTCAGCGACCCCGGCGGCCAGCGCTTCTGGTTGCTGATCGGCATTGCCACGCTGGCGGTGCTGATCTATTCGGGCGGACATTTTTTCCGCGGCGCCTGGCAGCAGCTGCGGGTGCGACGTTCCAATATGGACACGCTGATCGCGCTTGGCACCGGCGCGGCCTGGATTTATTCGATGGCGGTGGTGGTCTTCCCGGATAGCGTGCCGAGCCTGGCGCGGCACGCCTATTTCGAAGCGGCCACCTTGATTCTCTGCTTCATCAATCTCGGCAACGCCCTGGAGCTGCGCGCGCGCGGCCGCACCTCGCAGGCCATCAAGCGCCTCATCGGTCTGCAACCCAAGACCGCGCGTGTGATTCGCGATGGTCGAGAACTGGACATTCCGATCAGCGAAGTGGGCCTCGATGACACCGTACGTGTGCGCCCCGGCGAACGCATCCCGGTGGACGGCGTGCTGATAGATGGCCATTCAACGGTCGATGAAGCCATGCTCACCGGCGAGCCGTTGCCGGTGGAGAAGGGCAAAGGCGATGCGGTGGTCGGCGGCACCATCAATGTCAGCGGCACGTTTCTCTATCAGGCCAAGCACATCGGTCGCGACACCGTGCTGGCGCAGATTATCGAACACGTGCGCCAGGCGCAGTCCAGCAAGCCGGCCATCGGACGTCTGGTCGATCAGGTCGCAGCGGTGTTCGTGCCGGTCGTGCTCGCTATCGCCGTCGTGACCTTCGTCATTTGGTATCAGTTCGGTTCTGAGCCGCGCCTGAGTTACGCCTTTGTCGCCACGCTCACCGTGTTAATCATCGCCTGTCCCTGCGCACTGGGGCTGGCCACGCCGATCTCGATCATGGTCGGCGTCGGCAAGGCCGCCGAGCACGGCATTCTGATCCGCAACGGCGATGCCTTGCAGCAGGCCGGCACGCTCACCGTGCTGGCGCTCGACAAGACCGGCACGGTCACCGTCGGCAAGCCCACGGTGACGACAATTCTGCCGGCCGACGGCTGGGACGAGGCGCGCGTGTTGCAACTCACCGCCGCGCTCGAAACCGGTTCCGAACACCCGCTCGCCGCTGCCATTGTCACCGCGGCACAGACGCGCGGATTGATATTGCCGACGGTCACGGACTTTCAAGCGCTGACCGGCAAGGGCGTGCGCGCGTCGCTCGATGGCAAGACCGCGCTGTTCGGCAATCTGGCACTGATGCAGGAGAACGGCATCCTGCTGGGTGATTGGCAGCAGCGCGCCGCTGCACTGGCGGCGCAGGCGCAGACACCGATGTATCTGGTGCTCGACGGTCAGGTAGCGGGTGTGGTTGCCGTTGCCGATCCCATCAAAGCCGACTCCAAGGTGGCCATCGCGCGGCTGCATGCGCTCGGGCTG
>JBGPWJ010000088.1:0-9763 GCA_041492115.1 Gammaproteobacteria bacterium | reverse complement strand
GTGATGCGCAATGAGTAGGGGCGACCCATCCAGGGTGTGGCTTCGGCCAGGGCGCCTTCGCAGGGCAGGTTGGAGCCGTTGTAGTAAGAAGAATCTGAATTCAGCAGGACGCGGTAGTAGCCGGGTCGCGGTACGCCGATGCGGTAGTCGGTGCGCGGCACGGGGGTGAAATTCAACGCGACCACGATGATCTCGTCGCCTTTGCAGCGCAGGTAGCTGAGCACAGACTGGTTGGCATCGTGGCAGTCGATCCACTCGAAGCCGTGGTAGTCGAAGTCGAGGTGATGCAGCGGCGCCTGAGTGCGGTGCAGGTGATTCAGATCGCGCACCAGTGATTGGATTCCGAGATGCTGCGGATAATTCAGCAGTTCCCAATCCAACTCGCGCGCATGATCCCACTCGCGCCCCTGGGCGAATTCGTTGCCCATGAACAGCAGCTTCTTGCCGGGATACGTGAACATATAAGTGTAGAGCAGGCGCAGGTTGGCGAAGCGCTGCCAGGAATCGCCCGGCATCTTGTCGAGCATGGAGCGCTTGCCGTGCACCACTTCGTCGTGCGAGAACGGCAGCACGAAATTTTCGGTGAAGGCGTACAACAGGCCGAAGGTGAGTTGGTCATGATGAAAGTGGCGGTGCACCGGGTCTTTGCTCATGTACACCAGCGTGTCGTGCATCCAGCCCATATTCCATTTCATGGAGAAGCCCAGGCCGCCCAACCAAGTCGGGCGCGTCACCTGCGGCCAGGAGGTGGATTCCTCGGCGATCATCAACGTGCCGGGCTGCTGGCTTAGGGTGACGGTGTTCAGTTCGCGCAGAAAGTCGATGGCTTCCAGGTTTTCATTGCCGCCGTAGATGTTCGGCAGCCAGTCGCCGTGCTCGCGCGAGTAATCGAGGTACAGCATCGAGGCGACGGCGTCGACGCGCAGGCCATCGATGTGAAATTCCTCCAGCCAGTAGAGCGCGTTCGAGAGCAGATAATTTTTGACTTCATTGCGGCCGTAGTTGTAGATCAGTGTGCCCCAGTCGCGGTGTTCGCCGCGGCGCGGGTCTTCGTGTTCGTACAGCGCGCTGCCGTCGAAGCGCGCCAGTCCGTGCGCGTCCTTGGGGAAATGTGCGGGTACCCAGTCGAGCAATACGCCGATATCGTGCTGATGGCACAGATCGACGAAGTAGCGGAACTCGTCGGGCGTGCCGTGACGGCTGGTGGGGGCGTAATTGCCTATGGCCTGATAACCCCAGGAGGCGTCCAGCGGATGCTCGGTAACCGGCAGCAGCTCGATGTGCGTGAAGCCCTGGGCACAGATATACTCGACCAGGCTTTCGGCCAGTTCACAGTAGTTGAGGAAGCCACCGTCCGGGCTGCGCCGCCAGGAGCCGAGGTGCACTTCATAGACCGAGCAGGGCGCATGCAGCCAGTCCGCTTGCGCGCGGCGCGTTATCCAGTCTTTGTCGCGCCAGGTGTAGGTGCTGGGGTTGTCGACGATCGACGCGGTGCTGGGGCGTACTTCGAAGTGCTGGCCGTAGGGATCGGCCTTGAGCAGGATCTCACCGCTGTCGCGGTTGCGGATCTCGAATTTGTAGAGCGCGCCGGGCGCGAGGTCAGGGATGAACAACTCCCACACGCCGGTGCCGCCGCGGATTCGCATCGGGTGCGCACGGCCGTCCCAGTGATTGAAATCGCCGGCCACGCTGACGCGCTCGGCGTTCGGTGCCCAGGTCGCGAACAGGATACCGGGCACACCGTCGGCGACGTGGTAATGTGCGCCGAGGAAGCGGTGGGCATGCCAGTGCTTGCCCTCGCTGAACAGGTGCAGGTCGAAATCGGACAGTTGCGGCGGGAAGCAGTAGGGATCGTGAGCGCTGTGCGGGCGGCCGTCGCGATCTTCCCAGTTGAGACGGTAACGTTCGGGGAGGGTGCTGTTGCCGCGCCATTCGAACACATCGCTGCCCGGCACACGTTGCAGTGCGATGCCGGCGTCGTCGATGCTGACATGGCGCGCGCCGGGTATGAAGACACGTGCCAGGGTGGCGTCGGCGTCGGCATGCAGGCCGAGGACGGCGAATGGATCGTGATGACGGGCTTCGGTGATTGCGACCAGGTCCGCGGACAATGCCGGTTGGCCGGATCGAAGGGCCGGTGTCAAGGGTATGTCGCTGTGCCGTGCTTTGCTCATGGTGGCTGCGCTCCGGTGACGATATGGTATCCTTAACTACTGTCGCTGCATGGTACCATACGCGCGCATGCCGAACCCACGCCAGAGTTTTTTCCGGTCATTGACAAGCAGGTCAATGGTGACACGCAGGAACACACCGTGAATACCAGTACCGCGCCACGCTTTGTCAGCCGTCTGACCCGAGATACCCTGGCGCTGATCCTGGCCGGCGGCCGCGGCTCGCGGCTCAAGCAGCTCACCTTGTGGCGCGCCAAGCCGGCCGTGCCCTTCGGCGGTAAGTTCCGCATCATCGATTTCCCGCTCTCCAATTGCATCAATTCCGGCATCCGCCGCATCGCGGTGCTGACCCAGTACAAAGCGCATTCACTGATCCGCCACATCCAACAGGGCTGGGGATTCCTGCGCGGCGAGTTCGGTGAGTTCGTCGAACTGATGCCCGCGCAGCAGCGCATCGAGGCCTCGTGGTACGCGGGCACGGCCGACGCCGTCTACCAGAATCTCGACATCATCCGCAATCACGCCCCGAGCTATGTGCTGATCCTGGCCGGCGACCATATCTACAAAATGGACTACGGCCCGATGATCGCCCATCACGTGGAGCAGGGCGCCGACCTGACCGTGGGCTGCATCGAGGTGTCGCTGGAAAAGGCCAAGGCCTTTGGCGTGATGAGTCTTGACGCCGACGGTCGGGTATCGCGCTTCAGCGAGAAGCCGGACCAACCGGAACCGCTGCCGGGCCGCACCGATGTGGCGCTGGCCTCGATGGGCATTTACGTTTTCAATACCGCGTTCCTGTATGAACAGCTCATCAAGGACGCCGACATGCCGTATTCCTCGCATGATTTCGGCAAGGACATCATCCCGGCGGTGATCGAGAAATACCGCATCATCACCTACCCGTTCCGCGATGTGCAGAGCGGCAAGCAGGCCTATTGGCGCGATGTCGGTACCGTCGATGCCTTCTGGGAAGCCAATCTGGAATTGATCGGCGTCACGCCGGAACTGAATCTCTACGACGAAGACTGGCCGATCTGGACCTATCAGCAGCAGCTGCCGCCCGCCAAATTCGTTTTCGACGACGAAGGCCGGCGCGGCATGGCGGTGGACTCGATGGTGTCCGGCGGCTGTGTGATCTCGGGCAGCACGGTGCGCCACTCGCTGCTGTTCTCCAACGTCAAGGTGCACAATTTCTCGGTAGTCACCGATACCGTGGTGTTGCCCGGTGTGGACATCGGCCAGGACTGCCGCATCCACCGCGCGGTGCTCGACAAGGGCTGCGAGATTCCCGACGGCACCCAGATCGGCGTCGATCACGTCGAGGACGCCAAGCGCTTTCATGTCTCACCCAACGGTATCGTGCTGGTGACACCGGAGATGCTCGGTTCAGATCTGCATCATGTCCGCTAAGCCGCGTCTGAAGGTTGTGCTGTGCTGGCACATGCACCAGCCGTTTTATCGCGACCTGATCAGCGGCGAATATCAGCTGCCCTGGACTTATCTGCACGCCATCAAGGATTACGTCGACATGGTCGCGCACCTGGAGGCGGTGCCGGACGCGCGCGCGGTGTTCAATTTCGCGCCCACGCTGCTGGAACAGATCGCCGACTACGCCGAACAGGTGCAGGGCTCGCTCAAGGACAGCACGCCGATCCGCGATCCATTGCTGGCGCAGCTCGACAAACCGGTGCTGCCGGCCAGCGTCGACGCACGCCTGACGCTGATCCGCCATTGCCTGCGTGCCAACCGCCTGCGCCTGATCGATCGCTTCCCGCCCTATCGGCGCCTCGCCGACATGGCGAGCTGGCTGGAACAGAATCCGGAGTCGATGCTCTACGTCGGCGAGCAGTTTCTGGCGGATATTCTAGTCTGGTATCACCTCGCCTGGCTGGGCGAGACCGTACGCCGCGAGGATGCGCGCGTCCAGCGGCTCATGGACAAGGGCAATGGCTACACGCTGCACGACCGACGCGTGCTGCTGGAGATCATCGGCGAGCTGCTGTCCGGCGTGATCGAACGTTACCGCGTCCTCGCCGAGCGCGGCCAGATCGAATTATCGGTGACACCGTACGCGCATCCCATCATCCCGCTGCTGCTCGACATGAAGAGTGCCAAGGAGGCCTGGCCCGATGTGAGTCTGCCACTGCTCTCGCAGTATCCGGCCGGCGCCGAGCGCACCCGTTGGCATATACAGGAAGGGCTGAACACCTTCCGCCGGTTCTTCGGTTTCACCCCCAATGGCTGCTGGCCCTCCGAAGGCAGCATCAGCGACGCCACCCTCAAGATGCTGGAAGAAGGCGGCTTCCGCTGGGTGGCGAGCGGCGAGAGCGTGCTCGGCAACAGCGTCGCGCAGACAACGGAGTTACGCGGGCTGCCGCGCGAGCAGTATCTGTACCGGCCGTATCGACGCGACAAAGGCCAGCTGGCGAGTTTCTTCCGTGACGATGGCCTGTCCGACCTGATCGGCTTCGCTTACGCTTCCTGGCACGCCGACGATGCCGTGAGCAACTTCATTCATAACCTGGAAAACATCGCACAGGCCTGCAAAGATCGTCCGGACAGCGTAGTCTCCATCGTGCTCGATGGCGAGAACGCCTGGGAATACTATCCGGAAAACGGCTATTACTTTTTGCGCGCACTGTACGAACGTCTGGCCGCGCATCCGGATATTGAACTGACGACCTTCTCCGATTGTCTGGTGGAGCCGGAAAAAATGACAATATTACCGCACGTGGTTGCGGGCAGCTGGGTGTACGGTACCTTCTCCACCTGGATCGGCGACCCCGACAAGAACCGCGCCTGGGATATGCTCGGCGATGCCAAGCGCGCCTACGACCGCGCACTCGATTGCGGCAAACTCGGCGAGAAGCAACTGGTCATGGCCGAGCGGCAGATGGCGATTTGCGAAGGCTCGGATTGGTTCTGGTGGTTCGGTGATTACAATCCGGCCTCGACGGTCAGCGACTTCGAGCGCCTGTTCCGTCTGCAACTCGCCAATCTTTATCATCTCATCGGCACTGAACCGCCGGAGTATCTGTCGCAGGTGTTCGCGCACGGCAGCGGCGCGCCCACGCAGGGCGGGGTGATGCGGCAGGGCAAGGCCGGTTAAGAGAGTACTGAGTACTCAGTACTTCTGCCAATGACAAAGCGACACGCCAAACATCAGCCTTCGGTTCTGGACCGCCGCCGCGCCGGCATCCTGCTGCATCCGACCTCGCTGCCGAGCGGCGAATTGGGCGCCGACGCCTATCGCTTCGTGGATTTTCTGGCCGCCGCGGGCATCAGTGTCTGGCAGGTGTTGCCGCTCGGGCCGACGCATGAAGACCGCTCGCCGTATCAGTGCATGTCCACCCATGCCGGTTCCGAGCAGCTCATCAATCTGGCGCTGCTGGTGGAGTGGGGCTGGCTCGCGGAGCAGAGTATTGCTGCGCAGGATGATCATGCGACCGCGTTGCGGACAGCACGCATGGCCTTTGTCGGGGCGCCGGCCGCCGCGCAGCGTGGCTATCAGAGTTTTCTGACCGCGCACCGCCACTGGCTGGATGACTATGCCTTATATCGGGCGCTGCGCGCACAACACCAGGGTATTGCCTGGTGGGACTGGCCAGCGGCCGTGCGCGATCGTTCGGAGCGCTCGCTCGCGCAGGCGCGTGTTGAACTCGCCGAGGCCATCGAACAAGTCCGCTTCGAACAGTTTCTGTTCTTCCGTCAATGGGAGGCGCTGCGCCATTACGCCAACTCCAAGGGCGTACTGCTGTTCGGCGATCTGCCGATCTTTGTCGCGCACGACAGCGCCGAGGTCTGGGCGCAGCGCGAGTATTTCGCCATCGACGCGCACGGCAAGCTGCTGACCGTGGCCGGTGTGCCGCCGGATTATTTTTCAGAATCCGGCCAGCGCTGGGGCAATCCGCATTACCGTTGGGAGCACATGCAGGAGGATGGCTTCGCCTGGTGGCTGACGCGGCTGCGCACCCAACTGGAACTCTACGATCTGATGCGCATCGATCATTTCCGTGGTTTCGAGGCCTATTGGGAAATTCCCGCCGAGGAAGAGACGGCCATCAACGGCCGTTGGGTGCAGGCGCCGGGCGATGCATTTTTCACGGCCCTGCACCGGCAGTTCGATCCCTTGCCGCTGATCGCCGAGGATCTCGGCGTGATCACTCCAGAGGTGGATGCGCTGCGCCGCAAGTACAAGCTGCCGGGCATGAAGATTCTGCAATTCGCCTTCGACGGCGGCCCCAACAATCCTTACCTGCCGCACCATCACGCACGCAATGGCGTGGTCTATACCGGCACCCACGATAACGACACGACATTGGGTTGGTTCGAGTCGCTCAGTGCTGAGTTGCGCGTGCATGTTCGGGAATATCTCGGTGCCGGCACCGAACCGCCCATGCCCTGGCCATTGATCCGCGCCGCGCTGGCTTCCGTGGCGCGCCTCGCGGTGTTGCCGATGCAGGATGTGCTGGAACTTGGCGCTGAGCACCGCATGAACATGCCCGGTACCACCAAAGGCAATTGGAACTGGCGCTTCGAGTGGGAGCAACTGCCGGATGGACTTGCCGACAGACTGAGAAAGATGGTGCAGATGTATGGGAGATAGAGATGATGTTCAGATCGTCGGATGCCGTCAACCGTAGGGGCGGGTCTCAGACCCCCCCCAATGCTGGCACAATCACAAGTTCATGCAGGGCGGGTCTGAGACCCGCCCCTACGATTCCAACCAGGGAGCGGGCCACGCTACATTACAGCCAGATCATGCACCCCGTCTCGAACGGATGGCTGAGCAGCGTGTGATACGGATACATGCGCAGCTTGTAATACTGCAGGCCCGGCAGGCGCGGTGACAGGTCGAGGGCGAAGGTGGTCTCGCCCGCATCAGCCTTGCCGGCGGCTTGCAGTGTGTAGCGTTCGTGAGTGATGAAGTCACCGTTTTCGCTGTTGACGCCCACCAGGCATTCGACCACCACGTCCTCCGGTTTGAGTCCGTCGAGCACAGCGGCGATCCGGATCGGCAGGGCCGCGCCAGTCTTGAGTTCTTCAATAGGCGTATCCATGCGGCGCACCTTCACCTTGGGCCAGACGCGCGCGACCTTGGTTCTCCATTGCGCCAGTTCGGTGGCGCCGGCGGCATTGCGTTCGGCGAGGCGCTTGCGCTGCTGGATGGCGATACCGTAGAAGCGCGTGACGTAATCCATGGCCATGCGCAACGAGTTGAAGTGCGGCATGGTGGACTTCATCGAGGCCTTGGACATCCTCACCCAGCCCGCCGAGTAACCATGGCCGTTGCGGTCGTAGTACAGCGGCACAACCTGCTTTTCCAGGATATTGAGCAGCTCCTGGGCCTCTTCGCGGTTGCGGTAATTGGTGTCGTACTGCGGGCCGTGCGGTGTGATGGCCCAGCCGTTCTCGCCGTTGTAGCCCTCGCCCCACCAGCCGTCCAGCACGCTGAGATTGATCACGCCGTTGATGCCGGCCTTCTGTCCCGAGGTGCCGCTGGCTTCGAGCGGATATTCCGGCGTATTCAACCAGACGTCGACGCCGGTGACCAGCTTGCGCGCCAGTGACAGATCGTAACCTTCCAGCAGGATGATCTTGCCTTCGAATTCGGGACGGCGCGCGAAGTCGTGAATCACCTGAATCAGGTGCTGGCCGGGCAGATCGTTGGGGTGCGCCTTGCCGGCGAACATCATCACCACCGGCCGCTTCGGATCGTTGAGCAGGCGTGCCAGGCGCTCGGGATCGCTGAACAACAGTGTGGCGCGTTTATAGGTGGCGAAGCGGCGGGCGAAGCCGACGGTGAGTACATCGGTTTCGTGCGGCGACAGATTCTGGATAACGCGTTCGATCTGCGCCTCGCTGGACAAATTGCGGCGCAACTGGAACACCAAGCGCCGGCGCACGTCTTCCAGCAGTTCGGATTTCAGCGACTGGCGCAGGCTCCAGTAGCTGTGATCGGGAATGTCGTCGATGCGATCCCAGTATTCGGCGTTGTACAACTCGTTGCGCCATTCGCCGCCGAAGCGCATGTCAAACAGGTTGACCCATTCGCGCGCCAGGAAGGTTGGCACATGCACGCCGTTGGTGACGTAGGAGATCGGATTTTCTTCGTGCGGGATCTGCGGCCAGATGTAGCTTTCCATCTGCGAGGCGACGCCGCCGTGGATGCGACTCACCCCGTTGTGAAAACGCGAACCGCGCAGCGCCAGCGCGGTCTGGTTGAAACCGCCCTGGGCGCTGGGGCTGGAACCGAGCTGCAGGAAGCTGTCCATATCGATGCCGAGTTCTTTGACGAAGCTGCCGAAGTACTGGTGCATGAGGTTGTGATCGAAGATGTCATGGCCGGCGGCCACCGGTGTATGCGTGGTGAACACCGTGCCCGAGGCGACCATCTCCAATGCGCTGTTGAAATCCATACCCGTCTTGACGCGCTCGCGGCAGCGTTCCAGGATCTGGAAGGCGGCGTGACCCTCGTTGATATGCCAGACGGTCGGCGCCAATCCGAGCGCACGGAGCGCGCGCACGCCGCCGATGCCGAGCACGATCTCCTGGCGGATGCGGGTGCTGGTGTCGCCGCCGTAGAGCAGATAGGTGATCGAGCGGTCAGCGGCTTCGTTGGAGGGCAGGTCGCTGTCGAGCAGATAGAGTTTGATATGCCCGGCCTTGGCCATCCAGACCTTGAGCTTGACGCGGTGCTCGCCCATGTCGACCTGCACCTGAACCTCTTCGCCCTTGTCATTGACGGCGGGCACGATCGGCAGGTCGGCGAAATTGGTCGGGGCGTAATGCGCGACTTGGCTGCCCTGGCCGTCGATGGTCTGCGTAAAATAGCCCTGGCGATACAGGATACCGACGCCGACGAACGGCAGGCTGAGGTCGCTGGCCGCTTTGCAATGATCACCGGCCAGAATGCCGAGACCGCCGGAATAAATCGGCAGGCTTTCATGGAAGCCGAACTCGGCGCAGAAATAGGCGATCAGATCCTGACCGGGTTCGATGTGGGTCTCGACGTCGCTGCGTAGCTGCTCCTGGTGATAACTGTCGTAGGCCGCCAGCACACGGTGGTAGTACTCCATGTAGATGCGGTCCTGCGCGGCCTCGTCAAGGCGCTGTTGCGAAACCCGGCGCAGGAATACCTTGGGGTTGTGGCCGCAGCTCTCCCACTCGGTGCGGTCCAGGCGGAAGAACAGCCCGCGGACATTGCGGTCCCAGCTGTAGAGTAGATCGTTGGCGAGTTCCGGCAGGCGTGATAGCCGTTCAGGCAGGATAGGCTGAACTTCCAGGGTATAGCGGGTTCCGGTCATAGTAATCCAGTAGCAGTAGCAAATAGGTGTAGCAAGGCAGGCGCTGGGTCCGCCATCTCAAGCGATCCTTGCCACTTGCTACGCGCTTCTGTCGTTGATTAAGTGGTACCGGGAGGGAGAATCGAACTCCCATGGTGTCACCACCACTGGATTTTGAGTCCAGCGCGTCTACCAATTCCGCCATCCCGGCACTCAGGCGGCTAAGTATAGCAACTGCCGCGGATAGGGAACAGGCTGCATTCATTGTATACGCGCTGTTCCACTGCGCGATGGCCTGCACAACAT
>JBGPWJ010000268.1:0-3477 GCA_041492115.1 Gammaproteobacteria bacterium | reverse complement strand
GCTCGACCGGCTCGGCATCAACGCCGTGCGCGTGCCGCAGGCCGGTTGCTGCGGCGCGCTCAGCCATCATCTCAATGCCGTCGCCGAGGCGCATGCGCACATGCGCAATCAGATCGATGCCTTGTGGCCGCCTATCGAAGCCGGTTGCGAGGCGATCATCAGCACTGCCAGCGGCTGCGGCGTGCACATCAAAGAGTACGGCCGCCTGCTGCGCGACGATCCGGACTATGCCGACAAGGCCGCGCGCGTCGCCGCGTTGTGCCGCGACATCAGCGAACTACTCGCCGGCGAAGACCTCAGCCGTTTGAAGCCCGCGCCGCATGTGCCAAAGCGCATCGTCTTCCAATCGCCCTGCACCTTGCAGCATGGCCAGCGCCTCAACGGCACGGTCGAGAAATTACTGCAAGGTCTGGGTTTCGAACTGCTACCGGTGGCCGATGCGCATCTGTGCTGCGGATCGGCCGGCACCTACTCGATCCTGCAAAGAACGCTGTCACGCCGCCTGCGCGACAACAAACTCGCGACGCTGGAAGCACACGCCCCGGCACTGATCGCCACCGCCAACATCGGTTGCCTGACGCACTTGCAAGCCGCTGCGCGGGTACCGGTCAAACATTGGATCGAGTTGCTGGGATAGCCGTTACCCGATCAGATAACATTCACATGTCCACCGGCTTGAGGCACAATAAGCACCCCCGCCATTCCGATCGCAGCATTTAGGATCCGCCATGTCACTACCCC
The DNA here is from genome assembly GCA_041492115.1 of Gammaproteobacteria bacterium. Classification (GTDB taxonomy): domain Bacteria; phylum Pseudomonadota; class Gammaproteobacteria; order JBBQDK01; family JBBQDK01; genus JBBQDK01. Next base: position 2,736 of record JBGPWJ010000268.1, on the reverse strand, counting down.
TGCTCCTCGAACCCGATGCCCTTGCCGCGCAGTTGGGTTCGCCTGATCTGCTGGTCGTCGATCTCAGCAAGGCGACCATCTATACGCAGTATCACGTCCCCGGTGCCGTGCACCTGGAGTATGCGCAGATCATCCACGGCCGTCCGCCAACGCCGGGACTGCTGCCGGATGATGCACAACTCAGCCGTGCCTTCGCATCGATCGGCCTGACACCTGCAACGCATGTGGTCGCGTACGATGATGAAGGCGGCGGCAAGGCGGCGCGGTTGCTGTGGACGCTGGATGTCATCGGCCATGCGCACGCGTCGCTGCTCAATGGCGGACTGCACGCCTGGGCCAACGAAGGTCATGTGCACAACAACGCATCTGTCGCTGTCACACCCAGCGATTACACCGTGACGCGCACCAATCAGGGATTCGCCGACAAGGACTACGTGCTGTCACGACTGGGCAAGCCGGATGTCGCACTGCTGGACGCGCGCAGCGCGGCCGAATACAGTGGCGCGAAGGCCCTCGCGGCGCGCGGCGGTCACATCCCCGGCGCGATCAACATCGAATGGCTGGAAGCCATGGACCAGCAGCGCAATCTGCGTCTGAAACCGGCCGAGGAATTGCGCGCCCTGTTCGCGGCGCGCGGCGTGACGCCCGACAAGGAAGTGATCACCTACTGCCAGACTCACCACCGTTCAGCGTTCAGTTACCTGGTGCTGAAGTCGCTGGGTTATCCCAACATCAGAGGCTATGCGGGATCGTGGTCGGAATGGGGCAATGATCCGCAGACTCCGGTAGATAGATGACGTGCCTGGGCGGGTTTGAAACCCGCCCCTACGGCAATTTGAAGAACTGCTCACGGTAATGCAGCATCTCGCGGATCGAATCGCGCACGTCATCCAGCGCCAGATGCGTGGAATTTTTGTTGTAGCCCTTTGCCACGACCGGCGCCCAGCGCTGGGCCAGCTCCTTGACAGAGCTGACGTCCAGGTTGCGGTAATGGAAAAATCTTTCCAGCTCGGGCATGCAGCGCGCCATGAAGCGCCGGTCCTGGCAGATGCTGTTGCCGCACATCGGGGATTTTCCGGCCGGCACATGCTGCACGAGAAATTCAATGGTCTGGCGTTCCGCGTCCGCTTCAGTGAGGGTGCTGGCGCGCACCCTGTCGACCAGACCGGACTTGCCGTGCTGATCGGTATTCCATTTGTCCATCGCGCCCAGCACCGCGTCGCTCTGATGTATGGCCAGCACCGGTCCCTCGGCGAGGATATTGAGCGTGGCATCGGTGACGATGGTGGCGATCTCGATGATCAGGTCATTGGCGGTGTCCAGCCCGGTCATCTCCAGGTCAATCCAGATCAGGTTATTGGGGTCTTGCGCCATGGTCGCTCGCTTTGGTAGTTACAGTGATTGTGGGCTTGAACCGCATTCTAGCAGACGTTAACCTGCACAGATCGAATCGCTGAGGATTAATCGCGCCCATGCACCCTTTCACCACGCTGTTCCTGGCCGTACTCGGTGTCTCCACCCTGCTGCAGATCTGGCTGACGCGGCGCCATATCGCCAGCGTGCTGGCGCACCGCGCCGAAGTCCCCGTCGCGTTTCGCGACGCGATTCCGCTCGAAGCCCATCAGAAAGCCGCCGACTACACCGTGACCGGCGTGCGCTTCGGGCTGTTCGAACTGCTGGTGAATGCGCTGTTCCTGCTGACCTGGACCGTGGGCGGCGGCGTGGAACTGTTCGACAACTTCTGGCGCGGCATGGCTCTCGGACCACTCCTCACCGGCGTGGCCGTCATCATCAGCGCTGTATTCATCATGGGTCTGCTGGAACTGCCGCTGGCGATATGGCACACCTTCGCCATCGAACAGCGCTTCGGGTTCAATCACAGCACGCCGCGCCTGTTCCTGATCGACACCGTCAAACAGACACTGCTGTCGCTGGCCCTGGGCGTGCCGCTGGCGGCGGTCGCGCTGTGGCTGATGAACAGCGCCGGTACTTTTTGGTGGCTGTATTTATGGGCCGTGTGGATCAGTTTCAGTCTGATCATGATGTGGGCCTACCCGGCCTTCATCGCGCCGCTGTTCAATAAGTTCACAGCGCTGGAAGACACGGCACTGGCGACGCGCATCCAGGGGCTGCTGACCAAATGCGGCTTCAAGAGTCAGGGCATCTTCGTCATGGACGGCTCGCGGCGCTCCGGACACGGCAACGCCTATTTCACCGGCCTGGGCGACAACAAACGCATCGTGTTCTTCGACACGCTGATCGCAACGCTGGAAGGCGCCGAGATCGAGGCGGTGCTGGCGCATGAACTGGGCCACTTCCGCCTCAAGCATGTCATCAAGCGCATGGTGGTGATGGCACTGATGAGTCTGGCCGGATTGGCGCTGCTCGGCTGGTTGGTGGGACAACCCTGGTTCTATGCCGGCTTGGGCGTGAGCACGCCGTCGCATCATGCCGCGCTGCTGCTGTTCATGCTGGCCGCGCCGGTGTTCACCTTCCTGCTGACGCCGCTCATGGCGATGGCCTCGCGTAAACACGAGTTCGAGGCCGACGCCTATGCCGCGCAGCAGACCGATGCCAAGGAGCTGATCCACGCCCTGGTGAAACTGTACCGCGACAACGCCAACACGCTCACGCCCGACCCCTTGTATTCGGCGTTTCACGATTCGCACCCGCCGGCGCCGGTGCGCATCGGACGGCTGTCGGCTAAACTGGCCTGAACATTGGCGCGTGCTGCGC
>JBGPWJ010000090.1:0-9654 GCA_041492115.1 Gammaproteobacteria bacterium | reverse complement strand
GCGGCATGCCCGACACTGGCATGCCGCCTTTGCCACCGAGCCTGATCGCCATGCCGAAACCGTATCCCTCGCATCAGATCATGCTGTCCATATGCGTCGCACTGATAGCGGCGATCTTTATGTGGGACGTGTACACCCCGCAGGGAATCGCCGATGGGGTGTTGTATGGCGTTCCGGTGGCGCTGACGCTGTGGCTGCCGGCGCGGCGCAGCACGCTGCTCGCGACAGTCTGCGCCACCCCGTTGATAATGCTGGGCGGGTATTTGTCGCCGAGCGGTGATATCCCGATATGGATAGCCATCATCAATCGGATCATGGCGTTAGTGGTAATCTGGGGCATAGCCCTGCTGGTGATACGACGCAAAGAGATGGAAGTCGCGTTACAGCTCAGCGAGTCTAGTCTGGTGGAGGCGCAGCGCATAGCCCAACTGGGTTACTGGCACAGGAGCATAGCCCACGGAGAGGTGTACTGGTCTGAGGAGGTCTATCGGATCTTCGGTGTCGATCAGAAAACCTTCCGGGCCAGTTACCAATCCTTTCTGGATTGTCTGCATCCCGATGACCGGGCTTGCGTGCAGGAGACGGTGAGTGCCGCCATTGCGCAGCGCACGCCATATGCCCTTGTGTATCGCATCATCCGACCCGATGGCAACGAGCGGGTGCTATTCGCGCGCGGCGCGGTCAGCTACGATGCGTACGGCAACCCATTGCGCATACTGGGCACTATCCAGGACATCACGGAGCGCCGGCGGATGGAGCAGGCCTTGCAGACGGCGCATGACGAACTTGAACGCCGTGTGGAACAACGTACCGCAGAACTGCTGCAAGCCAATCGGCTGTTGCAGGAAGAAATCGATCGGCGCATTCAATCCGAAGCTGCTCTGATCACGAGCGAGCAGCGCCTGCGCACCGTGGTCAGCGGTGCGCCGGTAATAGTGTTCGTGCTTGACGCGCAGGGGGTGTTCCAGTTGATCGAAGGGCGCGAGCTGGCCAGCCTCGGCCTGCAACCTGGAGAGGTCGTCGGCCAATCAATCTTCACTCTATACGCCGACACACCGCAGTTCCTGGCCAATGTGCGGCGTGCTTTGGCGGGTGAGGATGTGGCGTCGATCACACTGCTTCGCGACAATTGGCTTGATTCGCGCTTTTCACCGCTGTATGACGCACAGGGCGCAGTAGCGGGCGCAATCGGCGTGGCCACCAATGTTACCGAACTGAGACAGGCCGAACAGTCACGCCTGGCGGAGGCGCGCGAGCAGCGTGACACCCTGATCAGGGAGGTGCACCACCGCATCAAGAACAATCTGCAGGGTGTGATCGGCTTGCTCCGGCAGCACAGCCTGGTGCACCCCGAACTGCATCACATTCTCGATCGGGCCATCGCGCAGGTGCACTCGGTGGCGGCCGTGCATGGCTTGTACAGTGAACGCGCCAATGCCGATATCATGCTCTGCGATATGCTGCGGGCGATCAGTCAATCGTTGAACGAGGTCTCGCCAGGTCTTGCACCGCTGAGTCTGGACCTCTCGGTCGACAAACCCATCCAGGTTGCCAAGGAGGAGGCCGTGCCGATCGCGCTGATAATGAACGAGTTGATGCTCAATGCGCTGAAGCACGGCAGCAGGGAGGGTGTTGCCCATCCGGTGTCGATCCGGTTGCAGGGCAATTGCGAATCCGTGCGGGTATCCGTTCGTAACGGTGGTGTGCTGCCGCCCTATTTTTCCCTGGCGCAGCGCCGAGGCATCGGCACTGGTCTGAATCTGGTGTTGGCCTTGTTGCCACGTCGGGGAGCGGATCTGGCGATTACCGATGATGCCGCCGGAGTCACTACCCAGATCACGCTCACGCCGCCGGTGATATGCAGTGTTATTTTCGATGACGCGACCTGATACAGGTTGATCTGCGTCCGCGTGCCTATTATTATGACCGCACATGCCTTGTGGGGGATTCTGACGCCCAGCCTGCTCTGTCTGGCTGGCAGGATCCCACCTGAGTGTGCCCTACAGCCCAATCCCCGCTGTACCAATAATTAATACCAAGGACGTTCTGCTTCATTGCCCCACCACCTCCTGGCGGGGCGGTAGCGATGCTCCGCGCAGTGCGGGAATAAGTCAGAGATCCCCTGATTAATGAGTCTCTGAAGAATAATAATCTTCCTCATGGTTCGAGGTGCCCATAGCGGTGCAGCATGCTGCGCAAGGACGCCCCCACCGCAACGATCTGGAATTATTCAGGAGCCCGTGCCGTTTCAACTTCTGAAGGTGAATGAACATATGAGTGATGCAGAAACAAGCAGGTCTGCGAAGCCGAATATTCTGATAGTCGACGATGACAGATTGATTCTCGCCACGCTGGGCATGGGCCTGCGTGATGCCGGGTATGAGGTGCGCGAAGCGTCCTCAGGCGCCGAGGCGCTGCGTTTCTGCGCCGAGCAGCCGCCCGATCTGGTGATGTTGGATGCGCGCATGCCCGGCCTGTCGGGCATGGACGTGGCGGCGGAGCTTTTCCTGAAAAACATCCCCTTCATATTCCTCTCCGCGTATGGTGATCATGCAATCGTCAAACAGGCGGTCGAACAGGGCGCGTACAGTTATCTTGTCAAACCTCTGGATGTTCCACAGATCGTGCCGGTGATCGAAGCCGCGCTGGTCAGATCAGCGGAATTGAAGCAGTTGAAGCTTACCGAGCAGAATTTGAATGTCGCCTTGTCCCGGGGGCGTGCTACCAGCGTGGCCATCGGTTTGATCATGGAGCGCTATCGACTCACCGCCGATGAGGCCTTTGAGGTCTTGCGACAGTACGCCCGTTCCCAGCGCCGCCGGCTTGATGAAGTGGCGGCACAAATGGTCAGCGCCGCTGAAGAAATCAATATTCCGCCCAAGATTGTCGGCTTGGCCCGCAAAGCGCCGGACAAATCCCAGAATTAGCCGTCTGTCGGGTCACAGGCCGCGCGGGATGCGTTAGAATCCGTCCCTCTTCTTTGCAGGACGGGTTTTGGGTATGACGGCGATACGCGTTAGCAAATCCGCGGCACTCAGTGCCTGCATGCTATTCCTGTGGCAGGCGGCTCTGTTCGCCGAAGAGGCGAGTTCGACCTCGAGCTTCATTGAGCCGCCGCCTTGGCAAGAGCAGGCGATCAAGATGCCGTCCTATCCTGCGGATGTGGATCTGCTGCCCTTTCCGGTCGATCAGCCTGCGCTGTCCCAGACCTTCAACATCGACGCCAAATCACTCAGCGTCGGTGCCGATGGCGTGGTGCGTTACAGTGTGGTGATCGTATCAACCAGCGGCGCCCGCAATGTGCTGTTCGAAGGCTTGCGTTGCGTAACCCGCGAATTCCGCACCTATGCCTATGGTGAGGCCTCACATAGCTTCCATCCGGCGCAGAGCGGCAAATGGCAACCGGTCAGCCACTACGATTGGGGCGGATTCCGCGCCGTGTTGCAGCGCGACTATCTGTGCGATCAGCATCTATCGCCGTATCATCTGAATGAAATCAAGCGCCGTTTGAGTCACCCGCAGGGCGTGCGATAATCCCACGCCTCAGCGCCGAGCCGCGGCGCGCAACCATTGTCAGCCAAACAAGTGAATCCATGAGCAGTAGCTACGACGCCTCCGCCATTGAAGTCCTGAGCGGTCTCGACCCCGTGCGCAAGCGCCCGGGCATGTATACCGACACCGCGCGGCCCAATCATCTTGCGCAAGAGGTCATCGACAACAGCGTCGATGAGGCCATCGCCGGTCATGCCAAGCGCATTGATGTGACGCTGTTCAAGGACGGCTCGCTGGCGGTGCGCGACGACGGCCGCGGCATGCCGGTGGATATGCATCCGGTGGAGAAGGCGCCGGGCGTTGAAGTCATCATGACGCGCCTGCACGCCGGCGGTAAATTCTCCAACAAGAGTTATCAGTTCTCCGGCGGTCTGCACGGCGTCGGCATCTCGGTGGTCAACGCGCTGTCCAAACAATTGGATGTGCGGGTACGCCGCGACGGCAAGGAATATCAGATGAGTTTCGCCGATGGGGCGAAGCGTTCCGAACTCGCGGTCATCGGCGACGTGGCCAAGCGCGATACCGGCACCACGGTGCATTTCTGGCCCGACCCGAGCTATTTCGACACGCCGAAATTTTCCGTGCCGCGCCTGGCGCACGTGCTGCGCGCCAAAGCGGTACTCTGTCCCGGTCTGCTGGTGAGCTTTCTGGATGAGAACAGCGGGGAGACACTGCAATGGCAGTATCAGGAAGGCCTGCAGGACTATCTGGCCGAGGTGCTGGGCGATGCGCTGACCTTGCCGGAAGAACCCTTCGTCGGCCATTTCGAGAGCGCCCACGAGACGGCATCGTGGGCGGTGATCTGGTTGCCCGAGGGCGGTGAGGCGCTGGCCGAGAGCTACGTGAACCTCATTCCCACCACGCAGGGCGGCACGCATGTGAATGGTCTGCGCTCCGGATTGACCGCGGCGATCCGTGAGTTCTGCGAGTTCCGCAATCTGCTGCCGCGCGGCGTGCAACTGGCGCCGGAAGATGTCTGGGAGCGCTGCGTGTACATTCTCTCAGTGAAACTGCAGGACCCGCAGTTCACCGGCCAGACCAAGGACCGCTTGTCGTCGCGCGAATGCGCGGCCTTCGTCGCGGGCGTGGTCAAGGACGCCTTCAGTTTGTGGCTCAATCAGAACACTGAGGCCGGCGGGCGCATCGCCGAACTCGTCATCAACAATGCCCAAAGCCGCTTGCGCGCCGGGCGCAAAGTGATACGTAAGAAGATCACCAGCGGTCCGGCACTACCGGGCAAGCTCTCGGATTGCAGCGCGCAGGATTTGACGCGCACGGAACTGTTTCTGGTTGAGGGCGATTCCGCGGGCGGTTCGGCCAAGCAGGCGCGCGACAAGAATTTCCAGGCGATCATGCCGCTGCGTGGCAAGATCCTCAACACCTGGGAAGTCGATGTCAACGATGTGCTGGCCTCGCAGGAAGTGCATGACATCGCCGTGGCCATCGGTGTCGAGCCCGGCAGTGACAAACTCGATGGCCTGCGCTACGGCAAGATCTGCATCCTCGCCGACGCCGACTCCGACGGCGCGCACATCGCCACGTTGTTGTGCGCACTGTTCGTGCGCCACTTCCGCCCGCTGGTAGCGGCCGGCCATGTCTACGTGGCCATGCCGCCGCTGTTCCGCATCGACGTCGGCAAAGAGGTCTTCTACGCCCTCGACGACGCCGAGAAGCAGGGCATCCTGGACCGTATCGCCGCCGAGAAGCTCAAGGGCAAGATCGCCGTGACGCGCTTCAAGGGCCTGGGCGAGATGAACCCCCTGCAACTGCGCGAGACCACCCTGTCACCGGACACCCGTCGGCTGGTGCAGCTCACCATCGAGGCCGGCGACGACACCAACCAGCTCATGGACATGCTGCTCGGCAAGAAGCGCGCCGCGGACCGCAAGTCCTGGCTGGAACTGAAGGGCGACCTGGCCACGGTGTAGATTCTGAATGGAATGTGACGCATCTGCTCAAGAGCGTCGCATTTGGGCCGCTACTACCTGACTGTAATAGGTTTGAGCGTGGCGATCGCGGAGCATCCGCCGCCCGGGGTGCGGAAGCAGGCATGTCAGAAATCGAAGTCAAACATTATAAGCGCACGCACAAGGGTGAACGCGAGAAATCGCTGGTCATCGAGCGGGTGACCAGCGATTCGGAAACCGCCCAGTTCCTGCAACAGCTTGAGGTCAAGCGCCTGACGCGCGCCTGTCAGCTGACCCTCGACATGCGTGGCAAAGTTCCGGGCGCATGCCGCAGCTACCTGATCAACAACAAGGTCTTCTATCTCGACGATATCTCCCTGGCTATCCTCAATAAGGGGCTGAAGGAGAATAATCGTCAGTTCACTGTCGGGATCTATGAGGCGATCGCCAACGGCGCGCACACCAACCGTGCCATGCGTCTTGAACAGGAGCGCAAGCTGGCGCAGGTCGAGCCACTGCAATCGCGCCGCCGCGCCGCCGTGGCAAGCATTGCCGGAACTACGGAATCGGTAGATTCCTCCGCCACTCGAAACCAGGGTCCACGCTACTATCCGGACGTCATCCTGTCGGGCTATTACAAAAAGCGTCGCGAGGATCGCCTCCAATACGTCACCAGCGTGACGCTGGTCATCGACGGTATGCCGTATAGCGCCAAGACGCGTGACCTGTCACTGTCCGGGATTCAGGTGTATCTGAAGGGTGCCTATAACTTCCAGACCGGGCAATCGGTCCAGGCGAGTTTCACGGATATCCAGGAGGCCTTCGGCATTGAGGGGCTGGTTGATGTGCCCTATCAGGTTATCAGTGTCACACATAAATCTCAGGAGGTTACGCTGCGGCTGGCGCGCGTGCCGGATCGGCAGGAGCAGGCACTGGACGGGCTCATGCAGCGCCTGGTCGATCGTCTGAGTCAGAAATATAAATGTGACGTCGATGACGATCTGCTATCGGTGAACGCCACGATCCACGAGCGGCTCTACACGGACAACGTCACCCACATCCCCTTGTTCTTCAGTCGCGATGCGGCCGGCAAACCACGGCTGAAGCGGGTCGCGGCCACCGAACGCAATCAGTCACTGCTGGAATTTTTCAACAACGGTCGGTCCGGCACTGACTTCAGTCCCCTGGCACTGCCTGCACGGCTGGCGCGCCTGCTGGATGGTGAGTCACCAGGCGACATGCTGGTGATCATGTACAGGAACGATCATGGCGACGATGGCACGATACATTCGGCCGCTGATTTCGAATTCGAGGATGTCACGAGCCTGCGTGCCTTCATGCGTCATGCCATGGTGCATGCGCGATACTGCATGTTGAAGCTCACGGCGATCGGTCTGCGCAAACCCGGCGACGCCAAGGTCGCGCTGCACGTCCAGCGTCTGCATGACAAGTCCAAGCAGGACAAGGCGCTGATCATGCAGGATTTCGAATCACTAATCGCTGTCGGCATGGCTGTGGATGTCAGCAAAGAACTTGCCGAAGGCCTGAACTTGCTCGATCGGGGTGCCAAGTCATTGGAAGGGCGCTACGACACCAAGGGTCTGAACTGCTGGGTCGGCATGACCCGTAAAGTGCTGGACACGGGCGAGAAAATTGAATCCTTAAGCGCACCGGTCGATACCCATCCCGACAGCGTGAAGTTCGGCTATCTGGAACGGCGCCGGGAAGAGCGCTATATGTTGCAGACGCAGGTTGATATCGCATTCAAGGGACGCACGTTCAGCGGTGTGACGCAGGATATCTCGGTGCGCGGCTTGCAGGCAGTGATCGTACTGGACAAGGAGCCCGAGTTACAGGTCGGTGACACGGTGTATCTGGATTTTGTTGGCTTGCAGGGCAAAGTCAGCAACGTCAAGCTCAAGGATATCGAGTACCGCATCGCCAACATCATGCTGAAAGACAAGTTGCGGCTGCGGCTTGAACGTGTGATCAACCGCCAGCAGGAAGATATCAACGGATTCTTTGTCGATATCATCAACCGCAATCGCCACAAGCTGCCGGTCGATATCGAGGAAACACTGTATGCGGCCAAGTCGCGCCTGCATGAGAGCATCCTGGCCGAGAACCTCATCAGCATTCCGTTCTTCATGGCCAAGGATGACGACGGGGCGGTCATCGTGCAGAAGCTGGCGCTCAATGAAACGCCCTGCCGTCTCGCCGGTTTTTTCCGTCAGTCGGACGGCAATTACGATCTCGGCCCGCTGATCGAGACCAAGCGGGTTTACTATCTCTATGACGGTGTCAGCCTGATCGCGCGCAAGGAAAGCGTCGATGGCCGCGCCGAGGACTCGATCGAAACCTACATCTATATGTACCGTGAGCCGGCCCAGTCCGGGCGGGCGCCGGTGTTGCGTTCGCTGGCCGATTTCGAGGAAAGCGAAGAAGTGACGCGCGAGCAGTTCCTGCGCGATGCGGTCAAGAGCGGCAACTACTGCTTCATCAAAGTCATCGCCACGCCGATCAGCGAAATGCACAACCTGGAGGTCGACAGGGTGATCGAGGATATCCGTGAGAACTCGCGGTACCGTGCCTTCAAGCTCAAGGAATCGTTTCAGCGCATCATCGCGCAGGGCGAGATTATCGATGTAACTGCACAGGTGCTGGCGACGTTTGACATGTAGGACGCGTATCACGCGCCGGAACCCATGGTTTAAACCTGCAGATCAGGCGCGTGATCCGCGCCCTACCTATTCTTGTACGGCGTGTGCTGAGCGAGTTCTCTGATGTAATCGATGGTGTACGCGCTCTCCTGCGCCGTGTAACGCGCCAGAATTTCCCGGAATCCCTCATGCGCGATCCAGTGCGCCGACCAGGTCGGCGTTGGCAAAAACCCGCGGCTGATCTTGTGTTCGCCCTGCGCGCCCGGCTCAAAAAGTTGCAAGCCGTGTTGTATGCAGTAGTCGATGCCCTGGTAATAACAGGCTTCGAAGTGCAGGCTGTGATAGTCCGCGCTGCAGCCCCAATGCCGTCCGTACAGTGTGTCCGTACCGCGCAGGCAGATGGCGCCGGCCACATACTCACCCTTGTGTCGAGCCATGACCAGCACCAGAGACTCGCCCATGGTACGACTAATTTCCAGAAAGAACGGCAGCGTCAAGGTCGGCATGCCGCTCTTGCGTGCGAAGGTCGAACGGTAAAAGCCGTGCAGAATATGCCACTGCGACTCGCTCATGGTGTTGCCATGCAGGACTTCCAGTTCGATGCCCGCGTCCGCAACATGGCGCCGTTCCTGCTTGACCTTCTTGCGCTTGGCGGAGTTGAAGGTGTCGAGGAAATCGCTGAAGTCGCGGTAGCCGTGATTGCGCCAATGGAACTGACAGCCGGTGCGGCGCATCAGGCCGTGTGCTTCGAGCAACTCGGTCTGATCGGCGGGTGTGAACAACCAGTGCAGTGACGATACGTCGAGATTACGCGCCAATTCGAGTGCGGCTGCGATCAGGGCATGGCTTACGGCGGCCTTGTCCGCGTCAGCAGCGATCAGCAGCCGCGAACCTGTGGCGGGTGTATACGGAATGGCGGAAACCAGCTTCGGGTAGTAATCAAGCCCGTTGCGCGCGTAGGCATCGGCCCAGGCCCAATCGAACACGAACTCGCCGTAGGAGTTGTCCTTGAGGTACAACGGCACGGCGCCGATCAGTGCGCCGGCGTCGTCATACGCGGCGAGATGCCGCGGCAGCCAGCCGAAACGTTCGCCGACACAGTCGTGGCGTTCCAATGCCACCAGGAATTCGTGGCGCAGAAACGGGTCGCGGGCTTCACTCAGGGCGTTCCAGGCGGCGGCGGGGATTTCTTCCAGGGAGGTGTGTGTTGCGATTCGCATGCTTGGTAGGGCGCGTATCACGCGCCATATAGATACCTTAAGGCGCGTGATACGCGCCTTAAGGGTTAAATGTCCCGCGCCTGTTGTGCCGCATTGCCGATGTAACTGGCGGGTGTCATCTCCAGCAAGCGTGCCTTGGCCTCATCCGGCAGCGCCAGTGTGTTGATGAAGGCCTGCATGGCGGCGCGGTCGAGACGCTGGCCGCGGGTCAGTTCCTTGAGTTTTTCGTAGGGCTTTTCCACGCCGTGGCGGCGCATCACGGTCTGGATGGCCTCGGCCAGCACTTCCCAGTTCTGATTGAGATCATCGGCGAGG
>JBGPWJ010000183.1:0-5477 GCA_041492115.1 Gammaproteobacteria bacterium | reverse complement strand
GGTGATGACCAGTTCACCCACCATATTGATCAGAGCGTCGACCTTGTCGATACCAACGCGGATTGAGGTAGCCTCATTGGCCGTGGAGGTATTGCGTCGATCGGTTTTGCGACGTTCCGGCAGCAACTCGCCCGCAAGTGCCGTATCGGACAGGGCCACCACGTCCTCAGCGGTAGTGGCAGTGGACAGCGGTGCGATATCAAGACTGGATTCGTCGGCCACCCAGGCGAAGGCCTCGTCGATGGTGTTACGTTCGACAGCGCCCTGAAGCTTGATGTCCCAACTCAGGTAGCAGGTTTCGGGATCGAGTTCGGCGAGCGACGGCAGCCGGGTAATATCGGCCTGTACCGTGATCTCACCGGCTTCGGACAGCTCGCGCAGAATTCGCAATGGCTCGTTGCCGGTACGCAGAATGTCGGGATGCGGACGGAAACCGATGCACCAGCTTGAGGCTGCGGATGGCACAGCAGGCATCGCGATAACATCCTTGGCGGTACTCGCGGCGTCCTGTCGCAACAAGTCATGCAGCTCGCCCTGCAATGCCACGACCAGTTCCACATCGTGATCGCTACCAGTCTGCACCGCGCGCAGCAGGAGACGCAGACAATCAACCGCGCGCAGCAACAGATCCACGGCATCGACAGTGACCGCACGCTGCCCATTGCGCATCTCGTCGAGTAGCGTTTCCATGAGATGGGTGAAATTCGCCACCTCCATGAAGCCGAAAGTGCCGCTGCCACCTTTGATAGAATGGGCGGCGCGAAATATAGTGTTGATGACCTCGGCGTCAGCGGTGCCCACGTCCAGGTTGAGCAGTGACGATTCCATAGTATCCAAACCCTCGAAGCTCTCTTCGAAGAAGGTCTGGTGAAACTGTTCCATATTCACAGCCATGATTCAGCCCAGCACTTTCTTGATGGTGGCGAGCAATTGGTCGGGGTTGAAGGGCTTGACCAGCCATCCAGTCGCGCCGGCCGCCTTGCCTTCCTGCTTCTTGTCGGCCGCCGATTCGGTGGTCAACATCAGCATCGGGGTGAATTTGTAATCGGGCAGTCCGCGTAGCGCGCGGATCAGCGCGATGCCGTCCATCTTCGGCATGTTGACGTCGGTCAGTACCAGGTTGACCTTTTTTGACTTGGCGATGTTCAGTGCCTCCTGGCCGTCGCCCGCCTCGATCACGTCGTAGCCGGCCCCCTTCAGGGTAAAGGCCACCATCTGGCGCATCGACGCCGAATCATCCACTGCCAGTATGCTTGCCATAGTCTTTACTCCTTTGCGGGTATCGATGTTCGGTGAATTTATGCTGCTATGCGCCACTATCTATATCTGCGGTCAGATCAAGCAAGACACTCAATCCAAGCAGACGCGCACGTTCGCCAATCAGCTTTGTTTGACCGCCCCAGGTTACGGATACACCCTGTTCGAGGGCTGACCGCTCAAACGAACACAACACCTGCAAGCCGGCCGTATCAACCTGTTTAGTGGAGGTCGCATCCAGAGTGACGGGCTCGTTGTGCGTCAGAACATCCAACAGCCGTTCGCGTAGCGCGCCCACGGCGGTGATGTCGAGCGCTTCGCCCATATCCACCACGGACCGGTTATCAGCCACTTTGTTGTTCGTGCGTTTCCGGGTACCCATCTCACCACCTCTCACACAGCGACCAAATTCTGGTGACAGCGTTGCACAGCCGTCGCTTCGTCTCCGATGGGCGCATCGCGCGACACAAACGTGCCACGGCAATGCCCACGGACAGGCAATTCAGTTGGATCGTATAGGCGGGATTTGGGCCTACGGATGGAATCGCGCCTATCAAGCGGCGGCGATATCCGCTGTCATTCCCTTAGCGCATAGGGCGAGGGGTAAGGCCCTGCTACGGGAACACAGCTACTGGGGGCAGATGAGTCGAACGGCAGCGGGGATTTGGCAAAGGCCCGACTCGTGACATTTAGAAGCAATCCATATGCCATGCGTCTGGAGGATGCACTTTCCGACAGCCGATACCCGGCAAGCGCTTGGAATATCCGATAGATGCACTAGGATTTGGCCGTAATTTCCGGCCCGGCAACAGCACGCACTTTTGACGCTGCGCGCCGTTGCCTTGACAGTCGGGTCGATCCAAGCAGGGATGCGGTCGTCACGCGACGGAGATTGGACGGCGTTGCAATGCAAGACTTACGAGTAACAGCAATGCTCTGAGTGACCACTGTAGAGTAGCCCGCTGCGGTCCGGAAACTTTGCCCCCGCGCTAGTCGACATCACTTGATAGCGCAGCTCTCACCGGTTCAGGTAATCGTTCCAGCCGGCATTGATACTGCGGGTGATCGATACCGACACTCAGCGCGGCCCCGACCTTCACGGCTGCCGCCATCTCGGCTGTCAATTCGAAGCGCATGAAGTGCACCGCCGAGGTCTTCGCGGCGTTACTGCGCTCCATGTCTTCATCGGCAATGGCATAGACGCGCGGGAAACCTTCCGCCTGCATCCAGACTTTGTCTTCGATGCCGATCAATTGCGCCAGCGCCGCATGCCGTTCCTGCTCGTCACCATATTCGAGCATGAAGGTCGCTTTCCAGTTACTGCCATCCGGTATCAAGGGATTGTAGGCGGCCAGTTCATCGTCGATGCCCTGGTCCTCGAAGATGCGTTCGGTGCGCAGCATTTCCTGAATCTGATATTGAACGGTCAGCCGGTCTTCGAAGTACAATGCGGCATTCGCGCCCAGCGCCACGCGACGGTTTTTTTTATGCGCCAGCACGCGGCTGCGAAAATCGGTCCGCTCCTGAGCATAGCGTTCCAGCGGTAAAAGATCGTTACGTGTCAGTTTCTGCATAAATCACCAGACATAAAATAAAATGTTGGGCGGGTTGGGACGAAGGCCGTAACCCGCCAACTTCAGATACCATAGGCCTTGCGCAGCAACGTCAAAGGATGCTCAGGTTGTTTGCCATTGGCAAGCGTGGTTTCGATCTGATGCCCGGCCATGGGGCAGTCGCTGCCGTAATGATCGGCAGCGGCTTTGTCGACGCGACCGGCGACCGGCTTGCAGATCTTGATCGATATCTCATGAAACTCACTCTTCACCGCATAAGTGCCATCATGACCTGAGCAGCGTTCGATGGCTTCGACCGTGGTGTCGGGAATCAACTGCAAGAGATCACGGGTCTTCAGACCGATGTTCTGCACACGCAGGTGACAGGCGACGTGATAGGACACCTTGCCGAGCGGCTGCTTGAAATCGGTCTTCAATTGGCCTTCCTTGTGGCGCAGCATCAGATACTCGAAGGGATCGTAAAAGGCCGCACGAACCTTCTGCACCTGCGCATCATCGGGGAACATCAGCGGCAGTTCCTGCTTGAACATCAGCACACAGGATGGAATCGGTGCGACCAGGTCCCAACCTTCGTCCACGAGCTGCGCCAGCACCGGGATGTTGACTTCCTTGAGACGACGCACGGCTTCAAGATCGCCCAACTCCAGTTTCGGCATACCGCAGCAATGCTCCTGCTGCGCCACGCGCACCGCGATGCCGTTGTGTTCGAAAACGCTGATCAGGTCCTCGCCGAGTTGCGGGGCGTTGAAGTTGCCGTAACAAGTCGAGAACAGCGCCACCTTGCCGCGGGTTCGCCCGGCAGGCGTCGCCGGTATATCAACGGCGTCGCGCCGCGCCGCGCGTTTGCGCAGCGTGTCGCTGTGATATTCGGGCAGCGCGGCAGCCGGGTGCACGCCCAATACCTTGTCGAGCAGCTGGCGTGCGGACTTGTTGTGGTTAGCCGCGTTGACAATATTCACCACCACCGGTATGCCCGCCAAGCGCCCCACCGTATCGGTCGAGGTCAGCACCCGATCACGCAGACTGGCGCCGTGTTTTTTGAAACGCACGGCCTTGGCACGCAGCATCAGGTGCGGGAAATCCACGTTCCACGGGTGCGGCGGCACATAGGGGCACTTGGTCATGTAACACATGTCGCACAGGTAGCAGTGATCCACTACTTGCCAGAAAACCTTTTTGTCCACCCCGTCGAGTTCAAATGTTGGCGAAGCATCGATGGCATCGAACAGTGTCGGGAAGGCATTGCAGAGACTGAAACAGCGCCGGCAACCATGGCAGATCTCGAACACCCGCTCCAATTCACGGGTCAGATCCGCCTCGTCATTGAAGACCGGGTTCAGCCAGTCCAGCGGATGACGCGTCGGTGCTTCCAGATTACCTTCGCGTTGCGTATCGGTAGGCGTGGACATGACGGTCCTCTACGGGATGGGATAAAACAGGCCGGGACACAACGCCATTGCGATGCAGAGCACCGCTCCTGCCCAGAGAGGCAGGTGCGGTGTTCCGCGCCGCAATGGCCGGCAAACTTACTTCAATTCGTCAAGCGCCTTCTGGAAACGATTGGCGTGCGAGCGTTCCGCCTTGGCCAGGGTCTCGAACCAATCGGCAACTTCATCGAAGCCTTCTTCACGCGCAACCTTGGCCATGCCCGGGTACATATCGGTGTACTCGTGGGTCTCGCCGGCGATCGCGGCCTTGAGATTGTTGGACGTGCTGCCGATCGGCAGACCGGTGGCCGGATCACCGACCGTCTCCATATATTCCAGATGGCCATGGGCATGGCCGGTCTCGCCCTCGGCGGTGGAACGGAACACGGCTGATACGTCGTTATAGCCTTCCACATCGGCCTTGGCGGCGAAGTAAAGGTAACGGCGGTTGGCCTGTGACTCGCCGGCAAATGCGGCTTTGAGATTGTCGTGGGTTTTGCTGCCTTTAAGCTCCATCGTGATGTCCTCCGGTAGTTCATAAGGGGATGGCACTGCGCCAGTTGAATTGATTTAGACTAACTCTAAACCTAGATGAAACTCTATACTCTGCATTATGAGCTGTCAACGCGGCCGGGCATTTGCGCCATATCAATTGACCCTGCCGCCACCGTTCGGCTAAGTTACACCCCGCTTTATTAAGGAGCCCGCCGCGTGGCCAAGAAACCGACATCACCGACGCATTTTGAAGACGCCCTCAAAGAACTCGAATCCCTGGTGGCGCGTCTGGAGCAGGGCGACCTGCCGCTGGAAGAGTCCCTGAAAAACTTCGAGCGCGGCATCGAACTGACCCGCACCTGCCAACAGGCCCTGCAGGAGGCCGAGCAGAAAGTGCAGACCCTGGTCGACAAGGATGGTCAGCCGACCCTGGCGCCGCTCGATCGTGAAGATTGATTCTGGGCCATTGCCGGCCGCGCTGAGCGCTTATCAGGAACGCATCGAACAGGCCCTGGAGCATTGGCTGCCCCCGGCTACCGCGCATCCCATGCACCTGCACGAAGCCATGCGCTATGTGACGCTCGGCGGTGGCAAACGCATCCGCCCGGCGCTGGTCTATGCCAGCGGCGCGGCGGTTGGCGCGGACCCGGCGGCACTCGACGGCCCCGCCTGTGCAGTGGAACTGATTCACGCCTATTCGCTAGTGCACGACGACCTACCGGCC
>JBGPWJ010000288.1:0-2834 GCA_041492115.1 Gammaproteobacteria bacterium | reverse complement strand
GCAACCGCATCGTAGGCGAGTACACAATACGGTCCGCGGCAATACGCCACGATCACCTGATCGGCGGGCAGGCTGCCCAGGTGCGCCTCCAGTTCATTGAGAGGAATATTGATGGCGCCCGGCAGATGGCCGGAGGCGAATTCTTCCGGCGGCCGCACGTCCAGCGCGGTGACCGAGCCCGCACGCAGGCGCTGCAACAGTTGCACAGCGGATACGGGCTCCAACTGATCCTTGACGGAAAGATGCGTGGACACCAGTTTGCCGACCTCGGCGAGGTTTTTTTCCGCCAGTGTGCGCAGCACGCTCAACAATTCGACGACGACGGGATCGGCGAGACGATAGATGACACGCAGCCCGGCTTTGCGCGCGCTCACCAAACCGGCGCGTCGCAAGTGTTGCAGATGCTGGGAGGTATTGGCGACTGACAGCCCGGCCAGTTTGGCCAGGACATCGACACTGCGCTCCCCCTGGGCGAGAAACTCCAACAACTCCAGGCGGGAGCCATTGCCCAGTGCCTTGGCGACACGGGCGAACTGGCTGAATAACTGGTGCTTAAACGAGGCGCTTGACATGGCTGGGCGTTTCTATATGCTAGTGTTCAATTGAACTGTTGAATAGTTTGCAGGACAATTACTAATAAATCAATAAAAGAATGATTCTAAAATAATTACGTACACCACATTTTAAGGATTTAACGATGAGCGAATGGCTATTGACCCATGAACCGCAGGTAAGGTTAAGCTGCTTTTTCGGCGTGCTCGGCCTGATGGCCGTCTGGGAATTGGTCGCACCGCGCCGCGCACTTACTGCCTCGAAAGCGCTGCGCTGGGCCAGCAACTTAGGACTAGTGGTCCTGAACAGCGTCCTGCTGCGTCTGCTGTTTCCCGCCGCCGCGATGGGCATGGCCTTGCTCGCCGCCGAACGCCACTGGGGTTTGCTCAATAACATCACCCTGTCCGCCGGGCTTAAGGTCATCGTCGCGGTGGTGGCGCTCGATTTCGCCATTTATCTGCAACACGTCATGTTCCACGCCGTGCCCGCGCTGTGGCGATTGCACCGCGTACATCACGCCGACCTCGACTTCGACGTCACAACCGGCGCGCGCTTCCATCCCATCGAGATCGTGCTGTCGATGCTGATCAAATTCGCGGTGATCGCCGCGCTCGGCCCGGCACCGCTGGCGGTATTGATCTTCGAAGTGCTGCTCAACGCCACCGCCATGTTCAATCACAGCAATGTGCGCATTCCCCTCGGCATCGACCGTGCGCTGCGTTGGTTGGTGGTCACGCCCGACATGCACCGTGTGCATCACTCCATCGAGGACCACGAGACCAACAGCAACTTCGGTTTCAACCTGCCGCTCTGGGATCGTCTGTTCGGCACCTATAAGGATCAGCCCGACGCCGGCCACGATGCCATGACCATCGGCATCCGCGAGCTGCGCGCGCCGCGCTTGGCCGCGGCCCTGCCCGGCATGCTGTGGCTGCCGTTCGTGGGCAAGGTCAGCGACTACGCCATCAACCGCCGCACCTGGAAGAAAAACACATGAATACAGACACCGAACAGCGTGCCGGCATAGGCAAGGCGCTGCGTTATCTGCTGTTGGCGGCGCTGCTGGCCGGCATCGCCTGGGGAGCGATGCACCGCGGCGAGTTCGACAGCGCCGCACTTGAGCGGTGGGTGCAGCAGGCCGGTGCCTGGGGACCGCTGGCATTCATGGCAGGCTATGCCGTCGCCACCGTACTGTTCCTGCCGGGTTCGGTGCTGACACTCGCTGGCGGCGCCTTGTTCGGTCCGGTGCTGGGCACCTTCTACAATCTGACTGGCGCCACTCTGGGCGCGACACTGGCGTTTCTGGTGGCGCGCTATTTGGCCTCGAATTGGGTCACGCAGCGCGCCGGCGGACGCGTTAAGCAACTCATCGAGGGTGTGGAAGCGGAAGGCTGGCGCTTCGTGGCATTTGTACGGCTGGTGCCGCTGTTTCCCTTCAACCTGCTCAACTACGCGCTGGGACTCACGCGCATCAAGCTCTCGCATTACATCGTTACCTCCTATATCTGCATGCTGCCCGGCGCGCTCGCCTACACCTATCTCGGCTACGCCGGGCGCGAGGCACTGGGCGGCGGTGGCGGCCTGATCCAAAAGGGCTTGCTGGCGCTCGGCCTGCTGGCGCTGGTGGCATTCCTGCCGCGCCTGATCGGCACCCTGCGCAAAGGGCCGATGATCAATGCCGACGAACTGAAGCACCGCCTCGACGCCGGTGAAGAAATCCTGGTGGTGGACGTGCGGGGAGCGAAAGAGTTCAGCGGCGAGCTCGGCCACATTCACGGCGCGCGCAATCTGCCCGTGGAAGAACTGCCACAGCGCCTCGGCGAACTGGAACCCGCGCGCGACACGCCCATCACCATCGTCTGCCACACCGACAAGCGCTCGGCCAAAGCTGCGCAGCAGTTGGTGCGCGCCGGCTTTAGCCGTGTGGTGGTACTGCGCGGTGGCATAACCCAGTGGCGCAAGCAGGGCTTCCCGGTTGACTGAGGTCACATTCCGCACGCGTACCGAGGTGTAGATCATGATCAAGACCATCACCATCATCATACAGAACGCGCCCTACCAAGCCGATAATAAGGCGTGGCACGCGCTGCGCTTCGCGGGCGCGGCACTGGCCTCCGATATGAACGTGCGCCTGCATCTGCTCGACGACGGCGTGCGCGTCGGACACAAGCACCAGCAAGTGCCCGAGAATGTGACACACCTCGGCAATCTGCTCCAGGAACTCATGCAAGTCGGCCTGGAGGTGCGCGCCTGCGGCACGTCGCTGGATGGCTGCGGCTTCG
>JBGPWJ010000043.1:0-14366 GCA_041492115.1 Gammaproteobacteria bacterium | reverse complement strand
TATGCGGCAGTGATTAAGAACGTTGTTGGCCGCGAAAGGCTGGCTGCGGCAGCTTGCGCCTGAAGAACACTGAGAGACAGGACTGCACGCACCCCGGGGTTGTGGTATAGAATTCAAAAAATTCCGATGCAGGAGAACGCCTTGAACAAACGATGGGGATTGATTGCGGCGCTGTTGCTGAGCGCTTGGCTAACAGGCTGCGGCAAGCAAGCGGCCAATACCGCAGATGCGGCGGTGGTCCGCATCGGCCAAGTCGCCCCGCTGACCGGACCGCAGGCGCATCTGGGCAAGGATAATGATAACGGCGCGCGGCTGGCGATGGACGAGATCAACGCAGCCGGTCTGACGCTGGGCGGTAAAAAGGTTCGTATCGAACTGATCAGCGAAGACGATCAAGCCGATCCGCGCACCGCCACCATCATCGCGCAGAAGTTCGTCGACAACGGCGTCGCCGGTGTCATCGGGCATCTCAATTCCGGCGCCACCATTCCGGCCTCGAAGATCTACCACGACGCCGGCATCCCGCAGATCTCCCCCTCTGCCACCGCCATCGCCTACACCGCGCAAGGTTTTGAAACGGCTTTCCGGGTGATGACCAACGACGAGCAGCAGGGCAAAGTGCTCGGGCAGTTCGCGGTCACCAAACTGGGCGCACAGCGCATTGCGATTATCGATGACCGCACCGCCTACGGTCAGGGCCTCGCGGATGAATTCGAAAAATCCGCCAAGTCCGCGGGCGCGCAGATCGTGACGCGCGAGTTCACCTCCGATCGCTCCACCGATTTCATGGCGATCCTGACAACAATCAAGGGCAAGAATCCGCAACTGGTATTCTACGGTGGCATGGACGCGCAGGGCGGGCCGATGGCCAAGCAGATGAAACAATTGGGGCTGAATGCGCAACTGCTGGGTGGCGATGGCGTGCAGACCGCGGAGTTCCTAAAGCTCGCCGGTGCGGATGCGCAAGGTGTGGTGGCGTCCTCGCCGGGCCTGCCATTGTTGGCCATGCCGGGCGGTCAATCTTTCAAAGACAAGTTCACGGCGCGCTACGGCGAGATTCAAAACTACGCGCCCTATGCTTACGATGCCATGCAGGTGCTGGTCGCCGCGATGCGCCGCGCCGATTCGGCCGATCCGCATAAGTACCTGCCGGAGATTTCCAAGACCGATTATCAGGGTGTCACCGGTCATGTGCGTTTCGATGCCAAGGGCGATGTCGCGGGTGGCAGCGTGACACTGTATCAGGTGAAGAACGGGGCTTGGCAGGTGCTGGAAACAGTGCGGAGCGGGGAGTAACAACTTCCAACTAAAGGTGACGGAGAAATTACAGCATTTTAGAAGCGTCTCAATACATCGTCACTAAAGGAAAAAGTCCCCTCTCCCTTCGGGAGAGGGACAGGGTGAGGGAAATCAATTCAGCACCATCTTCTTGGTTCTTGAACGTTAGCGGCCACTCAATTCCATAGTATTATCCATACGATTATATGGCAAACACTCGCCATTGTGTGCTAGGCTGTGAACATGGACGAGACTCGGTTCGAGTGGGATGCGGACAAGGATGCAGAGAACCAGAGAAAGCACGGAGTGCCTTTTTCTCTGGCTCAGTTTGCCTTCGCAGATGCCAACCGTGTCATTGCCGAGGACCTTGCCCACAGCAAAACCGAGAAACGCTATTATTGTTTCGGCGAGGTTAACGGTGGCATTCTCACTGTCCGCTTTATCCATCGCTGTGGTGTAATACGAATCATTGGTGCCGGCTACTGGCGGAAAGGCAAGGTAATTTATGAGCGCGAAAATTAAGTATACCAACGAGCCTATTGCGGCCAAGGTTATTCGGGATTTTCTCCCGACACCCGAAGAGTTGGCTTTCAACGAGGAAGGGATAAAGGTCACTATTGCGCTGAGCAAGAAGAGCATCGAGTTCTTCAAGTCCGAGGCGGCGAAACATCACACCCAGTATCAGCGCATGATCCGCAAGCTCATCGACACTTACGTAGACACCTATGCGCAACCTGTGGCCGCTCGTTCGGCGCGGACTACTCGCAAGCGGGCGGCGGGTTAGTACTTCTGGGGAACACGAAGAATGCTGATTTGTTTGAAGCGGTCAGAGTTTATCTACCAAATAGATCAGTCCCCTTTGGGTAAGTCAATATGGAAATGAATAGCGAAAAGAAATCTTTCTTGCCTAGCCCCCAATACAAACCATTGGCTAATGGCTTCTTCGCGTTTCTCGGAGGGTGTTTATGCCTTGCTTTGATCTTTTTAGGAAATTATTTGGGAGGGTTGTTCGCGATCTTGTCATTAATCGGCTCATTATTCTTCGTCATATTTTTAGCGATCGCGGTTTTTAATTATGTTCGCTTCGGCTATTCGATGTTTGTCCGTGGTGGGTGGAGAGAAGAGAACAAGCGATACATGGAATCGTTAAAGACAAAGCAGCCATGGGACCATGAATAGTACAAAAAGGGGATGCAATTATTTTCCAATATAACCCACCGAATCAAGCCAGCCTCAACGCATTCCCCGCCCATCCAGCCATTTCTTGAACGATGCCTGACTTTCGCCGGAGGGCTTGCCGGTCAGCAGGCCTTCGATGCTGATGTCTTCGTCGATATCTTCCCAGTGGACGCCATGACCTTTGCCGATGAGACGCAAGTGGTTGCGCTCGGCCTGGGTCGCGTGCAGAAGTCGCGGGTACCACTCAAGCGGTACGGCGATCGAATGCCCATCGCTCAGTTCGACATTCAGGGTGTCGTCAGTAACGGTGATGGCCGCGGCCACCTGGGTTTCCGATTCAATCGCCGAAGAAGTCATTTCAGGCCCTAATTAGCTTCGCGTGGAACTATCAATGAACAGTATCACTGGAATGCCGGGTTGATCAATTTCTTCACACCCCGCGCCTATCTCTTGTATCCTTGACGCCCATAGCGTCTTGGCGATTCAAAGCCTACTAGCCCATGAACATCTTCGCGCAACAACTCATCAACGGCCTGGTCCTGGGCAGCGTCTACGCGCTGGTCGCGCTCGGCTACACCATGGTGTACGGCATCCTCGAGCTGATCAACTTCGCGCATGGCGAGATCACCATGATGGGCGCAATGGTCGCCTTGGCGGTGATCGGCGCGCTGGTTGGTGCGGGTGTGGATCTGCCCGGCATCGCCATTGTCGGCCTCGGCCTGCTGGGCGCCATCCCGGCTTGCATGCTGTTGGGATTTACCATCGAACGCATCGCCTATCGCCCGCTGCGTAAAGCACCGCGGCTGGCGCCGTTGATCACCGCCATCGGCATGTCCATCGTGTTGCAGAACGCCGCCATGCTGATCTGGGGTCGGCAGTACATCTCCTTTCCGCCGATTCTGCCGCAGGGCCGACATGAAATTCTCGGCGCGACCATATCCGATGTGCAGATCGCGATACTGATTGTTTCCACTGTGCTGATGTTCGCGCTCGTGTTGCTGGTGAGCAGAACCCGCCTCGGCCGCGCCATGCGCGCCACCGCGCAGGCACCGCAGATCGCCGGGCTCATGGGCGTGAACGTCAACACCATCATCTCGCTGACGTTCATCATCGGCTCGGCGCTGGCTGCCGTGGCGGGCGTGATGGTCAGCGCCTACTACGGCCTCGCGCATTACTACATGGGTTTTCTGCTGGGCCTGAAGGCCTTCTCAGCGGCGGTGCTCGGCGGCATCGGCAATATCCCCGGCGCGATGCTCGGCGGCCTGCTGCTCGGCGTGATCGAAAGTCTCGGCGCCGGTTACATCGGCGATCTCACCGGCGGATTTCTCGGCAGCCACTACCAGGATGTGTTTGCCTTCTTCGTGCTGATCATCGTGCTGGTGCTGCGCCCGTCGGGCCTGCTCGGGGAGCGTGTCGTTGAACGCGCTTAATAGTTTGTTCAGCACCAGTCGCCGCAGTGCCTGGATAAGTTTCCTGCTGCTCGCAGTGCTGCTGGTCATACTGCCGTTTCTCGCCGACGCCGGATTGGGCCGCTCCTGGGTGCGCGTGCTCGATTACACGCTGCTCTACATCATGCTCGCCCTCGGGCTCAACATCGTGGTCGGTTATGCCGGCCTGCTCGATCTCGGCTACATCGCCTTCTACGCGGTCGGCGCTTATCTCTACGCCCTGCTCGCCTCGCCGCACTTCGGTCTGCATCTGCCGTTCTGGCTGCTGCTGCCGCTGGGCGCAATGACGGCGGGATTGTTCGGCGTGCTGCTCGGCGCGCCGACCCTGCGTCTGCGCGGCGATTATCTTGCCATCGTCACGCTCGGTTTCGGCGAGATCATCCGCATCTTTCTCAACAACCTCGACGCGCCAGTCAACATCACCAACGGTCCGCAGGGCGTCAACCTCATCGACCCTATCAGCTTCGGCAGTTTCTCGCTGGGCAAGACCCACACCCTGTTCGGCGCCACGTTCAGCGCCGCACATCAATACTATTACCTGTTCCTGCTGCTGACGTTGGCGGTGATCTTCATCTCGCTGCGCCTGCAGGATTCGCGCATCGGCCGCGCCTGGGTGGCGATCCGCGAAGATGAAGTCGCGGCCGAGGCCGTTGGTATCAACACCCGCAACATCAAACTGCTCGCCTTCGCCATGGGCGCGACCTTCGGCGGCGTCGCGGGCGGGTTGTTCGCCGGCTTTCAGGGCTTCATCAGTCCGGAGAGCTTCAATCTCATGGAGTCGATCATGATCCTGTGCATGATCGTCATCGGTGGCATGGGTAATATTCCCGGCGTGATTTTCGGCGCCGTGCTGCTCACCGTGCTGCCGGAGGCACTACGTTATATCGGCGATCTGCAACGCGCCACGCTGGGTCGTGTCGTGGTCGAGCCCTCCGATCTGCGCATGCTGCTGTTTGGTATCGCGCTGGTCGTGATCATGCTGTATCGCCCGGCGGGGCTGCTACCATCGGGCCAGCGTCGTCGCGAACTGGTGGCGGAGGCCGGCGTCGCCGAGCAGGAGCAGGCCTCGGTGTATGACGCGCGGCGATGATTATTGATGAGACAGGTTCGATGCAATGCCCGCTCCCCTGCTAGCCGTCGATAACATCGCCAAACGCTTCGGCGGCATCACCGCACTCGATGGTGTGTCGCTCGCTGTCCAGCGTGGCGAGATCTATGGCCTGATCGGCCCCAACGGCGCCGGCAAGACCACGCTGTTCAATGTGCTCACCGGGCTGTACACGCCGAGCGATGGCAAAGTCACATTCGCTGATCAGCCCTTGCACGGCATGAAGCCTAATCAAGTCCTGGCTCTGGGATTGGCGCGCACTTTCCAGAACATCCGGCTGTTCGCCAATATGACCGCACTGGAAAACGTCATGGTCGGCCGGCACGCGCGTACCCATGCCAGCGTGCTCGGCGCCATCTTCCGCGGCCGGCGCACGCGCGCCGAAGAGGCCGCGATCAAGGTGCGTGCCGGCGAACTGCTGGAACTGGTCGGCATCGGGGCACTGTGCCACACACTGGCGAAGAATCTTGCCTACGGCGATCAGCGCCGCCTGGAAATCGCCCGCGCGCTCGCGACCGACCCGCTGGCGCTGGCCTTGGATGAACCCGCCGCCGGCATGAACCCCGTCGAGCGCCAGGAACTGTCGCAGCTGATCCGCCGGCTGCGCGACGAACTGCAACTCACCGTGCTGCTGATCGAACACGACGTGAAGCTGGTGATGGGTTTGTGCGACCGCATCGCCGTGCTGGATTTCGGCGCGAAGATCGCCGAGGGCACGCCGCGCGATGTGCAGAACGACCCGCGCGTGATCGCCGCCTACCTCGGGAGCGAACCGGCGTGAACCAGTTGGAAGTGCGCAATCTGTCAGTCGCCTATGGCAACATCCACGCGGTGCGCAATGTCAGTCTGGAACTGGCGCAGGGCGAGCAGGTGTGCCTGATAGGCGCAAACGGTGCGGGTAAGACCACTTTGCTAAAAGCCATCGCCGGCATGCTGCCGTCCGCCGGCGGCAGCGTGCATTTCGAAAACGCGTCGCTGACCCGTAAACCCGCGTTTGAAATAGTGCGCCGCGGCATCGCGCTGACACCGGAAGGCCGCGGCATCTTTGGCCGGCTCACGGTGGCGGAGAATCTTGCCATGGGCGCATACATCCGCCGCGATCATACGCTGGTGCGCGCCGACACGGCGATGGTCTATGAATTGTTCCCGCGTCTCGCCGAGCGCAGAACCCAGCCCGCGGGCCTGCTCTCCGGCGGTGAGCAGCAGATGCTCGCCATCGGCCGCGCGCTGATGAGCCGTCCACGCTTGATGTTATTGGATGAACCCAGCATGGGACTCGCCCCGCTGCTGGTGCAACGCATCTTTGAAACCATCAAGATCATCGCCGCGCGCGGCGTGAGTCTGCTGCTGGTGGAACAGAATGCCCGCCTGGCCTTGCAGACGTGCAGCCGCGGTTACGTCATGGAGAGCGGCGCGATAACGCTCAGCGACAGCGCTAAGAATCTCGTCGATAATCCGAAGGTCAGGGAAGCGTATCTGGGGGAGTGATCTTCAGATAACACTCCCGGATCACACTACTGTTAGCAACAACGCCGGATGCCGTTCCACTTGCGCTCCTGTTCCAACTTAAAGAATGTTTTGCGATTGAGCGGCTCTGCTTCGCTTGCATGGTGCGCCTGAAAATGTTGCAGATATCGCTCATAGGCATCATCGCCGCTCAAGCGGCGCACGGCATTGATCAGTTTACGTAACAACTTCATCATCTGCATCCCAAGCTCAAAGTTGAAAGTTCATCGTTCAAAGCTGTCACTCAATCTCTCACCCAATCCTCCACCAACCGGCTCGGTTCATGCGCCGATTCGGTCAGCGGTGGGCAGGTGCGGCCGCGCAGTACGCGTGTGGAGATGCGTATCGTCTCGAATACCATCACCCAGTTGATCAGCATGAAGAGGGCCGCCAGCAGGGCATCGAGGTGGTCATTGAAGATGAGATGCGGCGCCTGCAGCGCTTTGTCGGGTGGCAGCACACCGGCGGCGATTTTGTCGGCGAGATCGTTGGCGTGGGCAATGAAGCCGATGCGCAGGTCCGGGCTGAACAGTTTCTGCCAGGCGGCGCTGCTGGTGATGATCACTAGCCAGAGCAGCGGTACGGCGGTGACCCAGGCGTAACGCGCTTTGCCGGATTTGATCAGGATGGTCGTGCCGACGCACAGCGCAATCGCCGCCAGCATCTGATTCGAGATGCCGAACAGCGGCCACAGGCTGTTGATGCCACCGAGCGGATCGATGGTACCCATGTAGAGAAAGTAACCCCAGGCCGCGACGACGATGCCGCTGGTGAGCAGCACGCCCGGATACCAGCTGGTGCGGCCCAGTGGTGGGTAGATGTTGCCTAGCATGTCCTGCAGCATGAAGCGCGCGACGCGCGTGCCGGCGTCGAGCGTGGTGAGGATGAACAGCGCCTCGAACATGATGGCGAAGTGATACCACATGGCCAGCAGCCCCGCACCGAACGCGCTGGAGAGCAGATTCGCCATGCCGACGGCCAGCGAGGGCGCGCCGCCGGTGCGGGCGAACAGTGAGGCTTCGCCCATTTGCTGCGCCAAGTTCTGCATCTGCTCGACCGTGACCGGAAAGCCCCAGCTGGAGATTTTCGCCACGGCATCGATGGCTTCCGCACCGACCGCGCCGGCCGGACTGTTGATGGCGAAGAACACGCCGGGATCAAGCACGGTGGCGGCGATCATGGCCATGATGGCGACGAACGACTCCATCATCATGCCGCCGTAGCCGATCATGCGCATGTCGCGTTCGCTGGAGATCAGCTTGGGTGTGGTGCCCGAGGCAATCAGTGCGTGGAAGCCGGAGATCGCGCCGCAGGCGATGGTGATGAAGACGAACGGAAACAGTTTGCCGCCGAAGATCGGGCCGCTGCCGTCGACAAATTGCGTGAAGGCCGGCATCTTGATGTCCGGGCGCAGCATCAGAATGGCGATGGCCAGCGCGATGATGGTGCCGAGCTTCATGAAGGTGGACAGGTAATCGCGCGGCGCCAGCAGCAACCACACCGGCAGCACGGCGGCGGCGAAGCCGTAGCCGATGATCCAGTAGGCGAGGTGCGTGGCGTCGTAATCAAAGAAACCGCGCAGCGTCTCCTGATGATCGAGCCAACCGCCGCCGGCGACCGCGAACAGCAACAGCGTCACGCCGATCAACGAGGCCTCCAGCACCCGACCGGGACGGATATTGCGCATGTACAGGCCGACCAGCACGGCGATGGGAATGGTGGCGGCAATGGTCGAGGTGGCCCAGGGGCTGTGTTTCATGGCGTTGACCACCACCAGTCCGAGCACGGCAATCAGAATGATCATGATCATCATCACGCCGATCAGCGCCGCCGCGCCGCCGATGGGACCGAGTTCGTCGCGCGCCATCTGGCCGAGTGAGCGGCCGTCGCGGCGCGTCGAGAAGAACAGTGTGACGAAATCCTGCACACAACCGCCGAGCACGGCGCCGATCAGAATCCACAAGGTGCCGGGCAGATAGCCGAATTGCGCGGCGAGCGTCGGGCCAACCAGCGGGCCGGGTCCGGCGATGGCCGCGAAGTGATGGCCGAACACCACCCATTTGTTGGTGGGCACGAAATCGCGGCCGTCGTTGAATCGTTCGGCGGGCGTGGCGCGGGTCGGATCGATGCCCAGCACCTTGGCGGCGATGAAGGCGCTGTAAAAACGGTAGCCGATGGCATAGACGCACAGCGCCGCCACCAGCAGCCAGGCACTGTTGATGGTCTCGCCGCGGTGCAGGGCGATGCCGCCGAGCGCGAAGGCGCCGGTGCCGGCCACCAGTACCCAGAGCAGCACGCCGGATAGTGTGCGTGCGGGCGCGGCAGGCTCAGATGGGGGTTGGGTACTACTCATGCGGCTCTCCTCGCTTAATTGATCTGTGACGCGCACCACGCCGTCCGTCGCACGGCTGTTTTAGAGTTATTATCGATACCAGCCTCCGCACAGTGCATGAATGTAACTTTCGCTGGCCAAAGCAAGGTTTATTTGCCATGATACGCGCGGCATCATGCTTCTAATGTGGCCAATGGTTTATACAACAATTCTCTGGTTCTCTCCAGCCGCGGCAGCAGACGGGCACGACACCCGTCGAGCCAGTCGTACATTGCGGACCTGTTGGACGCTCGCCGTATGAGTGCTGCACCCCTTACAACACGCACCCGTATCGACGGTCTGATGCTGTTCAGCCAAGTGCTGACAGTCATCACCAGCATCGCCGCAGCGCTGATTTTCGAAGCCACAAACACCGCAGAACTGCGTCAGGTCCTGTTGCAAGGCTTCGTGCCACTGTTCGCGCTGCTCTGGGTACTGTGGGGTGGCCTGCGCATGCGGCGCTTCCTCGCGCCGGTCTATGCCGGTCTGCGCCAGACGACTATCTCTGCCTCGGCGCACGGCCCGCTGCGACGCCGGCTGACCCGGTTCACACGCGTTTACTGGACCACATTCCTGATCTACGCGCTGTCGTTTCCCGCCCTTTATATTGCTGTGCGCGGCACATTCGACAGCCAAGCCTATGCGGCCTTTGCCCTGGTGCAGCTGGCGGTGGCGGTATTGATAGGCGTACCAACCTATCTGCTGGCGCTGGAACGCCTCGGGCGGCTCTCCCCGCAACTCGGTTTCACGCGTGTCCAGGTCAGCCTGAAAACCAAGCTGATGCTGGTCGGCGGTCTCACGCCGCTGCTGTCCTACAGCCTGCTGCTGCACCATCACTGGCTGCACAGCGCGGCCGTGTCGCGCGACATTTCGCTGCTGTGGGGTGGTCTGGCACTGCTTACCCTGGCCAGCACGCTGCTGGCGATCCGCAGCATGACCGGCGCGCTGCGACCGGTGCAGGAGGCGCTGCGCCGCAGCGGCGCCACCACCCACGAGGAACTGGCGCAACTGCAGGCCAATTCCAGCGATGAGATCGGTTACCTCACGCACATGCTCGGCAAGGTGTTCCGCCGTCTCGGCGATCAGGAATCGCAGATGCGCGCCGTGGTGGATACAGCGGCGGAAGGCATCGTGGTGGTCAACGAGCACGGTGTGATTGATACCTTCAACGCCGCGGCGGAAAAACTCTTCGGCTATGCGGCGCAGGAAATCCGCGGACGCCCGTTGGGCTGGCTGCTGCCCGAGTGCGTCACCGGCACGGGCGCGCCGCTGCCCGCGGCTCGAGAGTTGGAAACCTACGGCGTGCGGCGTACCGGCAAATCGGCGCCAATGGCGGTGCGTTGCAGTGAGCTGCACATCAGCGGCCGACGCATGATCACCCTGCTGGTCGCGGATATCTCCGAGCGCAAGGCCGCCGAAGAGGAATTGCTCAAGGCCGAAAGGCGCTATCGCGATCTGGTGGAAACAGCCCACGATCTGGTGTGGAGCGTCGATCCCGTAGGCCGCTGGAGTTATCTGAACAGCGCCAGCAAGAGTATCTATGGTCTCGAACCTGAACAGATGATCGGCCGTTCGATCAGCGAGTTCCACGCGCCCGAATACGCGCAGCGCGATGCGGCGATGTTTGCCGACATCCTGACCGGCAAGGAAATGGTGCAGTACGAGACCGTGCATCTCGACAGCCAGGGCCAGCCGCATCACCTGAGCTTCAGCGCCAAAGCGCACCTCGACAGCAACGGGCAGGCAACGCGCATCAGCGGCACAGCGCGCGACATCACCGAGCAGAAAGCCTTTGAGCATCGCCTCGCCTATCAGGCCGAGCACGATTCACTGACCGGTTTGTTCAACCGCAATTTTTTCCAGCAGGAACTCGAACGCGTCGTGGCGCGCGTGGCGCGCAGCGGCTCGCCGTGCGCGATCTTTTACATCGATCTCGATCAGTTCAAATACGTCAACGACACGCTGGGCCACGCCGCCGGCGACCGCCTGCTGATCGAGATCAGCACCCTGCTGTCCAGCCACGTGCGCGAGAGCGACCTGCTGGCGCGTTTCGGCGGCGATGAATTCACTGTGCTGCTCTACGACATCGACACGGTGCGGGTCATGCAGGCTGCGGAAAACTTCCGCGCGTTCTTCGACCGTTACAAATTCTACGATTCCGGTAATGCCTTCAACGTCACATGCAGCATCGGCGCCGCGGTGATCGACAGCAACACGACCTCGGCGGATGAGGCAATGGCGCATGCCGATCTGGCCTGCAACATGTCCAAGGCGCACGGCCGCAACCGCGCTACTCTGTACGACCCCGCCGATCGTGACAAGGCCGGCATGGCCGAGGACATGGGCTGGGCGGCGCGGGTCCGCGACATGCTCGAACAGGATCGCTTCAAGCTGGTGTATCAGCCGATTCTCTCCGTGCGCGACGGCCGCGTCTGCGAGTACGAGGCGCTGATGCGCATGGTCTGCGATGATGGCCAGATCATTTTGCCGGGCGGCTTCATGCCAGCCGCAGAACGCTTCGGCCTGATCCACAGCGTCGACCGTTGGGTGGTCAACAAGGCCATCACGCACTTGGCAGAATTGCGCAGTGCCGGCCACCGGGTCAGCTTCGCCATCAATCTGTCCGGGCGCGCCTTCGAGGACGCCGAACTGCTGCCGCTGATTCGCGCGCTGCTCAAGGACACGGGACTGGACCCGGAGCAGCTCACCTTCGAGATCACCGAAACCGCGGCCATCGCCAACCTGACCGCCGCCACCAAGTTCATCCGCGCACTGAAGGACATCGGCTGTCATTTCGCGCTCGACGATTTCGGTTCCGGCTTTTGCTCCTTCACTTACCTCAAGCATCTGCCGGTCGACAAGCTCAAGATCGACGGTTCGTTCGTGCAGAACCTCGCCACTTCGACGGTGGACCAGGCCATGGTGCAATCGATGAATCAGGTCGCGCACGCGCTGGACAAGGTCACCATTGCCGAGTATGTCGAAAGCGCACAGTCGCTGGAGATGCTGCGTGAATACGGCGTGGATTTCGCGCAAGGCAATTTCCTCGGCACACCGCAGGACAGCATCCCGCTGCCGGGACGGCCCACCCTCAGCGTGGTCGGGCGGTCTCTCTAAATACCACTCTTTTTGAATCTATAAACCGGCATGCATCCTGCTGTAGGTTATGCATGTGGTTTCAGCAATCGATCACCTACAAGAAGGCCGCGTTGCAGCAGGACTTGGCAGGGCCCATGGCCGAGCTGGCAAGTCATGCGGCACAAGCGTGGTTCGTGCCCGAGGCCTTGGACTTGGCGCTGGCCGAACGCCTCAACAGCATTCCCCATTGTCACCTGCTCTATGCGCTCGATGCTGACGGTGTGCAGCGTAGCGCCAACGTTGCTATCGACGGTATCGATCCGCACTGGCGCGGCCAGAACCTCGCCGCACGTCCTTATCACACGGGCACCTTACCGTATCGCGGCTTTCTGCTATCGACGGTGTACATCAGCCAGATCAGCTTGAAGCCTTGTATTACAGCGTTGCAAGCCGTGTTGCGCGATACGCAACTGCTCGGATTCGTCGCGGCGGATTTCAATCTGCATGACCTGCCGCTGCCCGAGTCAGCCGTCACTGAAGAGCTGGAGTGGAAGCAATACAAGGGCGATCCGGTGATACGCAGCGCTGTGTTCATGCAGCAGCGCATGAACAGCTCAATGGACAATCAGCTTGACGCGGTCATTGCGATCCTCGACCGGCTGCTGTGCGAACACGGGGTGTATCACTGCATTCTGCATTTCTCCAGCGCACGCGCCGTGTTCTGGGTGTACGACGATCCCTACAATTATCGGCTCAATGATCTTGAGGAAATCCTGCAACCGGAGCTGTGGTTGGCCTATCCGCCCCGCCCTTATCCTGTGCGCGCCAGGCTGTCCTGTCGGCAAATCCGCCCGGTTCTGGAACAGTTCCGGGCGCTGCGCGCGGCCGATGACAACATCTATCTGCGTTCCGCATCGCTGAATGTCATGAACGGCCTGGTCGGCCTGACCTTCTCCTGCGACGGCACGCATTACATGCAGGCCGAGGATTTTCTCGCGCGCGAGCTGTCGTTCTGGATCTGAGGCATGTGACGTAGGGGCGGGTTTCAAACCCGCCCCATACTATAGTGACGGAGACAATTATTATTCTTTAACTTGACCGGCGCGCGCACTGTATCTGTTAAAATCCCCGCATGGATGTTTCCCACCTGCTCGACCCTCTGAATGATGCCCAGCGCGAGGCGGTGACGGCGCCGCTTGTGCCGCTGCTGGTGCTGGCCGGTGCCGGCAGCGGCAAGACTCGCGTACTCACGCACCGCATTGGCTGGCTGGTGCAGGTCGAGAATGTCTCGCCCTTCGGCATCCTCGCCGTGACCTTCACCAACAAGGCCGCCGGCGAGATGCGCACGCGTATCGAGCAGTTGCTCGCGACACCCACTTCAGGCATGTGGGTCGGCACTTTCCACGGTCTGGCGCACCGTCTGTTGCGTGCCCACTGGCGCGAGGCGGATCTGCCGCAGACTTTTCAGATTCTCGATTCCGATGACCAGCTGCGTCTGGTCAAGCGCGTGCTCCGATCTTTGGAGATCGACGAAACGCGCTGGCCACCCAAACAGGCGCAGTGGTTCATTAACGGTCAGAAGGATGAGGGCCGGCGGCCGACGCATATTCAGGACAATGGCGACCCACACCTCGGCCAGATGAAGCGTATCTATCAGAGCTACGAAGACACTTGTCGACGCGGCGGACTGGTGGATTTCGCCGAACTGCTGCTGCGCGCGCATGAGTTGTGGCTGAAAAATCCCGATCTGCTGGCGCACTACCGTAGCCGTTTCCAGCATGTACTGGTCGACGAGTTCCAGGATACCAACTCATTGCAATATGCCTGGCTGCGGCTGCTGGTCGGCGACACCGGCCGCTTGTTCGTTGTCGGCGACGATGATCAATCGATCTACGGCTGGAGAGGCGCGCGCATCGAACACATCCAGCGCTTCAGCAAGGATTTCCCTGACGCCCAGGTGCTGCGCCTGGAGCAGAACTATCGTTCCACCGGCAACATCCTCGCTGCCGCCAATGCCCTGATCGCCAACAACAGCGGTAGGCTCGGCAAGACGCTGTGGACCAGCGGCGCGCAGGGCGAGAAGATTCAGATCTATACCGCCTTCAACGATCTCGATGAAGCGCGTTTCATTGCCGAGCGCATCCGCGTCTGGACCGATAAGGGCCGCACGCGCCGCGAAGTGGCATTGCTGTACCGCTCCAACGCGCAGTCGCGCGTCTTGGAAGAGGCGCTGATACAACTTGCCATTCCTTACCGCGTTTACGGTGGCCTGCGCTTCTTCGAGCGTCAGGAAATCAAGGACGCGTTGGCTTACATGCGCCTCATTATCAACCGTGACGACGACGCCTCGTTCGAGCGCGTGATCAACACACCGACGCGCGGCATCGGCGAACGCAGC
>JBGPWJ010000003.1:0-30552 GCA_041492115.1 Gammaproteobacteria bacterium | reverse complement strand
GCTGACACAGACACGCCGTCGTTTGCGGCAATTGAGTCTGACGTGCGTGGAGTTGCCGGCGCTGGCCGATGTGGACACACCGGCGGATCTTATGAGGATGAAACGATCAGGTTGGATGTTGTGAAAGCGTGATATGAGGTGGACGTATGGCGCTGTATTGATTTCCCTCACCCTGGCCCTCTCCCGAAGGGAGAGGGGACTCACTTTTTTGAGTGACGAATTGATCGGAGATTTCTTAAAAAATGGTTTGTGTTGCTTCGCAACGATTGGTGGGTTACGCGAACTGCGCTAACCCACCCTACACTCGGGAAGGGCGGGTTGATGGGTGATTGGGGCTTTGTGTGCGTGCCTGTCGAGGGCTCACTCTTTGGGCTTGCGCCGCAGCAACTCCCGTTCCGCTTCGGCGACGAAGCGTTGCAATGTGTGCTTGTGGGTGCGGTCCAGCTTGACGAAGCGGGCGCCAAGATGGAATTTATTGTGTTGCTCGTCTTTGCTGATGTAGCGGACTTCTATTTCGCAATCGATCTTGTCACCGCTGGGCAGTTGGATCGCGCAGGTCGGCAGCAGGTCGCCGCGGTCGAATGGGGTGTGTTGTTTCAGTTCGGCGCCGAGGCCGCCCAGGGAGATGTCGTCGAGGCGTCCTTCGTAGGGCTTGCCGTCCGCGCGTGCGATGTTGAAGGGTATCAGCAGGCCCATGCCGAGTTTTACGCGGTAATTGGAGCGGCGCTGGCGGTAATAGAGGCGCTGCGGGAATACCACACGGTAGAAGGCGATGCCGGCTTGGCCGCCGATTTCCTGGACGGTGCTGGTGAAGCGCATGTCGACACCGCGCAGACGGATGGTGGCGGTGAGCTTGCTCTGCGCGGTGAGTAATTGATGACCTTCCGCGGGCGTGAGTTCGTCCAGCAGCAGGTAGCCTTGTTCCGGATGGATGTCGAGCAGGGCGCTGTTGTATTCGGTGGCCTGCTGACCGGGCAGCGTGACCTGGATGAGGGTGCGGCTGTCTTTGACTTTTTTCAGCAATGCGGTGATCTGCATCGGATCGGTGACGTGTTCACCTTCGCTGCGGTAATCGAATGGTTGCTGTGGTGCCGGCGGTTGATCCATTGTCGCCCTTGGCCTGGACCGTTACTGAGAGCTATTCAAAGCATGATAGTTTGACTGCACGATGCAATGCCAATTCTATGGCGACTCGAATGTCGTCGGCAGCCTGTGGCGTGTTTCAGACCTTGGCGAGCGGGCGTGACAGTGTGTCGGCGGCGGTCTGGCCTGACCGTCCGTAGAGTTCGGCTTCGGAGAGTTGGCCGCGCAGGATGCCGAGTGCTTGCCGGACCCGGCGCCGGTTGATGTCCACCACGGAGCCGTTGACCTGATTGCAGTCGCGGCAGCGGCGTGCGATTTCCAGCAGTTTGCGCCATTGCTGGGCCAGCGTGCCGTCGTAGTCGCACCAGCGGATCAATTGTTCCATGCCGTCATTGTCACCGCTGTACCCGAGCCGTGCCGCGAGCGTGTTGCGTTTCTTCTCGAGTGCTTCGAGTACCTGTATGTGTTGCGCAGAAGCGCGGGCGCTGGCCTCGATCAGTTCCGGTTGCGCACTGGCCAGGCTCTGCTGCTGGCGCTCCAGTTCCGTGAGCAGACAGCGGGTGCCGGCCTGTTCCTGCTGCAACAGCTCGGCGAGTCGCTGACGGTATTCCAGGCGGTTCATGGTTTAGTGGGCTCCGCTGAGGGAGCGTTCCAGGCTGATCATCTTGCTGGCGATGCGGCTGGGGTCGATCTCAAAGCTGCCGTTCTCGATGGCCTGACGGGTGGCGACGACGCGCTGCGTGTCGACCACCGGCTGTGAGGCCAGACTGTGTTCGAGGCTGCGCAGATGCTGGGCGGTGCCGGTCAGGCTGACGGTATCGCGGCCGGCGCTGCGGCCAGTCTCAGCAGCAACGCTGTTCGGTTCGTTGCGCGCCGGAGAATTGCCATTGCCCGTGACGGTGTTGGTGAGCGTCTGCGTGCCCTGGTTTGAATCACTGATTTTGATAGTCATGCTGCTTCACTCCCGAGGTCGGTTACGGTGACCTTTCTGTACTTAGGTTAACGGCGCCGGATTTACGTCATGAAGACCCGGCCAGGTGTTCCGATGCTCATAATCGGACTTGTATCACACCTTGAGCAATAACCGTGCCTTCTACCACCCGCGCCGAATTTAAATTACGCACCCGCACCAGCGTGCCCTCGGTACCGTCCATGAGGGCCTCGCCGGTCATGCGGATTTCCATGCCGCCGGACTGCGCCAGCACGGTTACGCGCTCACCGCGCTTGACCCATTGCGGCGCTGCCAGAAGATTCGGACTCAGTACCGTGCCTTCGCTGAGACTGCGCGTCACGCGCTGACCGGCGGCCTGACCGGCATGCAGCACATAGCCGTAGGACAAGGCGGCAAGATCACGCCGCTCACTGCGCAGGTCGGCCGCACTCAGGGTGGCGCCGCGCGCCACCGGGCGGTTGACGATCAGCACCTCGGCGGTAGCGGAGACATGCACAGGCACATAGATACTCCAGGGAGATACGCCGCCGCAACGCACGCCGACCGTGGTATTGCCAACATTGCGTGCGCCGGCCGGCTGGAAGGCCTGCAGATCCTGTTCGCAGC
The DNA here is from genome assembly GCA_041492115.1 of Gammaproteobacteria bacterium. Lineage (GTDB taxonomy): Bacteria > Pseudomonadota > Gammaproteobacteria > JBBQDK01 > JBBQDK01 > JBBQDK01. Next base: position 27,911 of record JBGPWJ010000003.1, on the reverse strand, counting down.
GCGATAAATGTAGGCGGGTATCGAGCGTGCCGGCCTGTATTTCTGTGCTGATGCCGGTGTCGTGCGGTTGTGCTGTGAGAAATTGTGCGGCCGCCGCGCGGATAGTTTCGAGGTCCTGAAAGGCCGGGCCATTTTCCGCGAGCGCCGGCGCAGTCAGCAGCGCAAGCAGGAAGATGGCCGGGCGGCGTGACATGTTATTGCTCCAGCGACCGGATCAGGTCGTCCAGTCCCTGGAAGGTGTGGGTCATGGCGACCTCCAGGTCGGTGAGCTTGTCCTGGGCGATCTCGTGTTTGTTGTCGTTCATCAGCGTGGCGATCTGGATGCCGATATCATGGATGCGCTGATGGGCGGCGGTCATTTTCTGGAATGCGCCGTGGTTGGCGAAGTGCGCCTTGCCGGGACCGTCGATCCATTTGCCGAGGCGGCACTGGCGATGATCGCGGCAAGTGGCCATGTCAATCCTTTCATTACCATACAACGCCTGCTCCAGGTGAATCTTCCACAGCAGGTGCCCGCCTTTCACGGCGCGCAGCAGGATGCGTTCATCCTGCCAGTCGGCGAATTTGTTGAGCTGACTGGCGCTGGCCTCCGAGGCGGCGCGCGCGTGCTGGGTGATGAGCATGATATGGCGCTCTTCATCATTCAATGAACCGGAGATGGTGGCGAGATTATTGGCCATCTCGTGCGACACCTTCTGCTGCTCGGCGGAGGCGACCGCGATCTGTTGGGCGCGCTCGCTGACGTCGCTGACCACGGTATGGATGTCGGACAGCGACATCACCACATTTTCCATGGCGTCGGTGCTCTTCGTCAGCCGGTGCAGGCTGTTGTCCACCGAGCTGCTGACGTTGCGCGACAGCTGATTCATGGTGGAGGTGACGGATTCGATTTCGGTGGTGGCCTGTGCGGTCTTGTCGGCGAGTTGCTTGACCTCGTCGGCGACCACCGCGAAGCCACGACCCGCTTCACCGGCGCGCGCCGCTTCAATCGCGGCATTCAACGCCAGCAGGTTGGTCTGGTGGGCGATGCCCTTGACCGTGCTGGTGAGCTTGTTGATCTCGTGCGTGAAGGTGACGAATTGCGACAGGCTGTTGGCCATATCCTTGATGGCGGTTTCCAGCATGTCGAGGTCACCGATCAATGAAGCACAGCAGACGTTGCCCTCATTGGTCTTGGTTTCGCCCTCGTCGGCCTTTTCGGCAGTCTGCTGGGCATGCGAGGAGATTTCGGAAGCCGCTGCCGCCATTTCCTCCACGGCCGCCGCGACGGTGCGCACGTGATCTTTAATGGAGTTGATGCCGCGATGAAAGGCCTTGGTCTCGTCAAGCACGCCGACCGATTGTTCCAGCAACTGCAGGCCTTCCTGAGTGACCTCGCGCAGACGGTGGTGCCAGGAAACGATGACGTTGGTGACCGGTGCCAGAGATTCGGCGCTGGATTTATGGCGCTTCAGGTGATCCTGAATGAGCGCGTCATCGGCGGAGACCGCCGCATTCAGGATATCCAGTGCTTGGCGCGTCATCATAAATGGCATCGACATAGTAACCTCTTGAGTGCTGTTGCCACAGGGAAGCGGCGCCCATGCAGGGCGACGTAGACGCTAACGGCACGGACCTGCACAGCTTTAACATAGCAAGAGCTGTGCCGCGGTATTGGCTACATAAAGATTGGTGAGCGCGCGCCGCTAGTGGATGTCGTAGTGTCACGACGATTTTTGTTGAGGAGAACCCGCATGTCCAGTGTCTTGGCTTCCGTCGATCAGCGTACCAAACTGGCTGGCCACAACCGTCTGGAACTTTTATTGTTCCGGCTCGGCACCGCGCAGCGCTACGGTATCAATGTGTTCAAGGTGCAGGAAGTCATTCAGTGCCCCAAGCTCACGCGCGTGCCGCATGCCAATCCGGTTGTGCGCGGCATCGCCAATATGCGCGGCAAGACCATCCCGGTGATGGATCTGTCCATGGCGATCGGCATGGCGCCGGTAGACGACATCGAAAACAGCTACGTGATCATCACCGAATATAACCGCAGCGTTCAGGGTTTCCTGGTCAGCACGGTGGACCGCATCATCAATATGAAGTGGGAGGATATCCTGCCGCCGCCGGCAGGCTCAGGGCGAGGCAGTTATTTGACCGCCGTCAGCAACGTCGATAACCAACTGGTCGAGATCATCGACGTCGAAAAGGTATTGTGCGAGGTCATCGGTGTGATCGACGAGATATCTCAGACCACGCTGGATAACGCGCAGGCCCGGGAGCAGACCAGAAGGCATGTGCTGGTGGTGGACGATTCCTCGGTGGCGCGCAATCAGATCAAGCGTTGCATGGAGAAGATCGGTTACGAAATCACTCTGGCCAACGATGGCCGCCGGGGCCTCGAGCAACTCATCAAGTGGGCCGAGGAAGGCGATATCCATGAGACCGTGTCGCTGGTGATCTCCGATGTCGAGATGCCCGAGATGGACGGCTATACACTCACCACCGAGATCCGCAAGGACCCGCGTCTCTCGGGTCTGTACGTGTTGCTGCACACCTCTCTCAGCGGGGTGTTCAACAACGCCATGGTCGAGAAGGTCGGCGCCAATAAATTCATCGCCAAATTCCAGGCCGATTACCTGGCCCAAGCGGTACTCGACGCCACGGCGCAGATCGAGCAGGCGCGCAGCGCCGCGTAACGGTTCATTCGTTCCCGACAATGCGTTTATACTGCTGCGGCAGGGCAGGGTGATAGTGTGCGTAGTGCTAATGCAGTATCCAACGCAGTTGATCAGGTGGGCAGTTTGGCCGAGGGAACCTTTACACCGCAGGAATACGAAGATTTCAGGGTCTTCCTGGAAAAGGCCTGTGGCATTGTGCTGGGCGACAACAAGCACTATCTGATCACCAGCCGGCTCAGCCGGGTGATGGCCGACCATAAGCTGAAGTCGCTGGGCGCCTTGGTTGACGATATCAAGAAGGAACGCACGCCGCGGCTGCGCGAGAGCATCATCGAGGCGATGACCACCAACGAGACCCTGTGGTTTCGCGACGCCTATCCTTACGAAGTCCTGAAGCAGAAGCTGTTGCCGGAGCTGGCCAAGAAGCGCCCGCGCAGCGTGCGCATCTGGTCGGCGGCCTGTTCCTCGGGACAGGAACCCTACTCGATCAGCATGACGGTTCAGGAGTACCTGGCCAGCAACCCCGGCGCCCTCGGCGACGTGCAGATTGTCGCGACGGATATTTCCCCGGCCATCCTCAAAGAAGCCAAGGATGCCCGCTATGATGATATGACCCTGGCCCGCGGCATCAGCGCTGAGCGCAAGCAGCGTTTCTTCACCGCCATCGGCAAGCAATGGGAAGTGCGCCCCGAGATCCGCGCCCGGGTGCGCTTCCTGTCACTCAATCTGCTGCAAAGCTATGGCCTGCTCGGCCGCTTCGACCTCATCTTCTGCCGCAACGTGCTGATCTATTTTTCCAGCGAATCCAAGTCCGACATCATGGCGCGCATGGGCAAGACCCTGAACCCGGGCGGCCACCTGTTCCTGGGCGCCTCCGAGTCCATCACCAATTATTCGGACGCCTATGACATGGTGCGGTGTAATCCGGGGGTGGTTTATAAGTTGAAAGGCTCTTGAACGTACAACTCTTTATATATAACTGAAATCAATCTGAGTCTGTCGACCATAACCAATCAATCGTTACAAGTTCAAACGTAGAAGTTGCCATCAATCATTGCCTCATGCGGCAATTTATTGCCACCCGCGCCGCCCGCCATTTCCGCTTCAAAATCTAACGCGCTGTTAGTCGGGAGTTTATTGCCGGTGGCACAGCCATTGCTTCGCCTTTGCTCACACAGATTAAAGTTTGAGGTGGGTGATGCCGATAGATCTCGATTCCGCGTTGGGGATACACGTCCAGGCTCTGCAGCTGCGTTCGCGCCGCGCCGAGCTGCTGGCGGAGAATCTCGCCAACGCTGACACGCCTGGTTACAAGGCGCGCGACATCGATTTCAAGCAGGTGCTCGGCGCCGCGCGAACCAATGCCGAGGCGCTCAAGACCACGCAGCCGGGTCATATCCAACCGGGTGCGGCCAATCCTGCCGGCGTCGCGCAGACCGGCTTCCGCAATCCGCTGCAACCTTCTCTCGATGGCAACACCGTGGACGTACAGGTCGAACAGGCCGCGTTCGCGCGTAATGCCGTCGACTATCAGACCAGTCTGACCCTTCTCAGTGGCCGTATTCACACCTTGCTGACCGCGATCAAGGGAGATTAACCATGCCGCTTTCCACTATCTTCGACATCGCCGGCTCCGCCATGAGCGCCCAGTCGGTGCGCCTCAATACCGTGGCGAGCAATCTGGCCAACGCCGACAGCGTTGCCACCACGCCCGACAAAGCCTATCGCGCCAGGAATCCGGTGTTCTCCGCGGTGATGCAGGGAATGGGCCGCAGCGCCGAGTCGGTGGGCGTGAAGGTGCAGGGTGTGACCGAGAGTCAGGCGCCGATCAACAAGCAGTACCAGCCCGGCAATCCGCTCGCCGATGCCACCGGCTATGTCTACACGACCAACGTCAATCCGGTGGAAGAGATGGCTAATATGATCTCGGCCTCGCGCTCTTATCAGAACAGTGTCGAGGTATTGAACACCTCCAAGCAACTCATGCTCAGCACCTTGAAGCTGGGCCAATGATTGATCGCATGACTATCCGGGAATCAACGGGGTACACACTATGACCAGCGTAACTGCCAACAATGCCTTTGCTGCGCTTGGTTCGGCCGCCGCCGCGCCAAGCTCGAACGCCAAGGCAGCGAGTGCCCTGGGACAGCAGGATTTTCTCAATCTCATGCTCGCTCAATTGAAGAATCAGGATCCGACCAAGCCGATGGACAGCAGCGCCTTCCTCGGTCAGCTGGCGCAGTTCAGCACGGTGTCGGGCATCGGCGACTTGCAGAAATCATTCTCCGGTTTCGCGTCTTCGATAAGTTCCAATCAGTCTCTGCAGGCCGCGGCCCTGGTCGGTCACTCGGTGCTCGCGCCGGGTGGCAGTGCCATGCTCAACGCCGGTGGCAGCATCGATGGCGCCGTCGATCTGCCCGCAAGCGCCGGCGAGGTCACAGTGAATGTCTACGATACCAGCGGCCAGCTGGTACGACGTGTGCCAATGGGTACGCAGCCAGCGGGCTTGTCCGGTTTCCATTGGGACGGTCTGACAGACAATGGCGCCGCGGCGGCGCCCGGTGTGTATGTCATCAGCGCCAGCGCACTTCTCAACGGTCAGACCCAGGCGGTCAATACGCTGGTCGCCGACAAGGTCAACAGCGTCAACATCGGCGCGAATGGATCGGGTCTGACATTGAATCTATCCGGGCTCGGGTCGGTGGACTTCTCCACAGTCCGGGAAATCATGTAAGCCTTCATCGAGGAGATACGTCATGGGTTTTGAAACAGCATTAACAGGGCTCAACGCGGCATCGTCTGATCTCAATGTGATTTCCAATAACATCGCCAACGCCAGCACCACCGGCTTCAAGGCGTCACGTGCCGAGTTCGCTGATATCTTCGCCTCCACCAGTTCCACGGCCATCGGTAACGGTGTGCGTCTGGCATCTGTTGCTCAACAGTTCAGCCAGGGGAGTGTGAGCATCACGCAGAACAACCTTGATCTGGCAATCAATGGCCAGGGATTCTTCCGTCTCAACGACAACGGCAACATCGTGTATTCGCGCGCCGGACAATTCCAGGTCGATAATAACGGCTACATGGTCAACAGCAATGGCCAGCGCCTGACCGCTTATATCGCCGACGCGGCGGGTAACATATCGGGTGCCACCGGCAGTGTGCAATTGTCCAGCGCCGATATCCCGCCAACCGCTACCACCACGGTGACCTTGGGTCTGAATGTCGATGCTTCGCAGAATGTGCCGACGACCGGCTTCAATGTCACCGATCCGACCAGTTTCAACCACTCGACATCCACCAGCGTATACGATTCCTTCGGCAGTTCGCATCTGATGAGCACCTATTATCGGAAGACCGGCCCGAGTGCCTGGGATGCCTATACCTATATCGACGGTTCCAATATCAGCAATGGCGGTGGTGTCGCGGGCAACCCCGACCAATTGGCGTTCGGCAGCGACGGCAAGCCGAGCACGATCAATGGGACTGCCGTACCGCCGTATACGCTTACCACCGGCGCCTTCACGCCGCCCAATGGCTCGGCGCCGCTCACTTTGACCATGAACTACGGTTGGCTGACCCAGTTCGGCAGCGGCTTCAGCGTGAATTCGCTGACCCAGGATGGGTTCACCACCGGCCGTGTCAGCGGCGTCGACATCGGCAGTACCGGTGTGATCTTCGCACGCTATACCAACGGTCAGTCCAAAGCGCTCGGCCAGGTGGTACTGTCCAATTTCGCCAATCCGCAGGGGCTGCGCCAGCTCGGCAATACCACCTGGGCTGAAACTTTCAATTCGGGCGCGGCGCTGACCGGCGCACCGGGTTCGTCCAGTTTGGGTTCGCTGCAATCCGGCGCACTCGAACAATCCAATGTCGATATATCCCAGGCCTTGGTGAGCATGATCACCGCGCAACGCAACTACCAGGCGAACGCGCAGGTGATATCCACTGCCAACCAGATCACGCAAACGCTCATCAACAAGATTGGCTAGCGTTGAGCCGCGGGTAGCGAGAGGTCGAGTCCAATGGACAACATGATGTACATCGCGATGACCGGCGCCAAGCAGATCCTGCTGGCGCAGGCGGCGAATACCAACAACCTGGCTAATGCCAGCACCACGGGTTTTCGTGCTGACCTTGCGGCCTTCCACAGTCTGCCGGTATACGGGCCGGGTTATGACAGCCGTGTGTATGCGGAGGCCGGCAATGCCGGCGTGGATCTGACGCCGGGGTCGGTGTCTATGACGGGTCGCGATCTTGATGTCGCGATCAACGGCAATGGATTGCTGGCCGTGCAGGGCGCGGATGGGAAAGAGGCCTATACGCGCGCCGGCAATCTTAAGATTGACAACACCGGGTTGCTGCAGACCGGCGCCGGCCTGCCAGTGCTGGGCGATGGCGGGCCGATTACCGTGCCGCCCTACCAGAAGCTGGAAATTGGTGCGGATGGCACGATTTCCATCCAGCCCCTGGGGCAGTCGCCGTCCACACTGGCAGTGGTCGGGCGCATCAAACTGGTTAATCCGCCGCAGGAACAGCTGATCAAGGGCGAAGACGGGCAGATTCATCTCAAGGACGGCAGCACCGCCGCCGCGGATGCCTCAGTGCACCTGGTGTCCAGCGCGCTCGAGGGCAGCAATGTGACGACGGTGGATGCCATGGCCACGATGATTGAACTCTCGCGTCAGTATGAACTGCAAGTCAAGATCATGAAAGAAGCGGAACAGAACGATGCCGACTCGGCCAAGTTGATGGCGATGGGCTAAACATCTTGTAGGGGCGGGTCTCAGACCCGCCCTTCGTGAACTTGAGATAATGCCAAGACCGGGCGGGTCTGAGACCCGCCCCTACAGTTGATTGATGATAGGAGTACCCGAAGATGAACCCAGCACTGTGGATTGCCAAGACCGGTTTGGATGCGCAACAGACCCGCATGGCGACGATTTCCAACAACCTTGCCAACGTCAATACCACGGGGTTCAAGAGTGGCCGCGCGATTTTCCAGGACCTGATATACCAGAATATCCGGCAGGTCGGCGGCTCCACCTCGCAGGACACACAGTTGCCCTCTGGGCTGACACTGGGTACGGGTGTGCGCACGGTCGCCACCGAAAAACTCTTCACCCAGGGCAATCTGGTATCGACCGGCAATTCCCTGGACTCGGCTGTGAACGGCCGTGGCTTTTACCAGGTACTGATGCCCGACGGCACGCAAGCCTATTCGCGTGACGGAACATTCCAGATCGATTCGCAGGGACAGATGGTGACTTCGAGTGGCTATGTGGTACAGCCCGCGATTTCGATTCCGGCGGCAGCGCAGAGCGTGACCATCGGTTCGGACGGCACTGTCTCGGTGACCTTGGCCGGTGCAGCGACGCCGACACAGGTGGGTTCGATCCAGTTGTCTGATTTCATCAATCCCGCCGGGCTGCAACCTGTCGGTGAGAATCTGTACTTGGAGTCAGCCGCCAGCGGCTCGCCGCAGGCCGGTACCCCCGGATTGAACGGGCTCGGCAAACTGGTGCAGGGTTCGGTGGAAAGCTCCAACGTCAACATCGTGGAGGAAATGGTCAATATGATCGAGACGCAACGCGCCTACGAAATGAATTCCAAGGCCATCTCCACGACCGATCAAATGTTGCAGTACACCAGTCAGAATCTTTAATGCCGATCGATGAGCACAGGTACTGATGTCATGACAGCGACAATGCGAATACTGATCGGGATGGCAGCACTGCTGCTGGCCGGGTGCATGGATATGCCGGTGCGCGACGACCCGAAATACGCGCCGACCTATCCGTCGGCGCCGCCGCCGAGTTCGCAGAACAATGGTGCCATCTATCAGGCCGGCTACGATGTCGCGCTGTTTCAGGATAACAAATCGCGCCATGTCGGCGACGTGCTGACGGTCGTGCTGGTGGAAAAGACCGCCGCCAGTAAATCGGCCAGCACCAATACAGCGAAGGATACCAAGCTTAAGGTGGGCACTCCGACCGTGTTCGGTGCGCCGGTAACCTTGGGCGGTAAAGACATACTGGGCGCCAGCGCCACGTCGAGTGATAGTTTCGCCGGTAAAGGCGACAGCAGTCAGAGCAACAGTCTGAGTGGTGACATATCAGTGACAGTGGCGCAGGTGCTGCCGAATGGCAATCTGATAGTGCGCGGTGAAAAGAGCCTGACATTGAATCAGGGCAAAGAATTCGTGCAGATATCGGGTATCGTGCGTCCGGTCGATATTTTATCCGACAATACCGTGTTGTCGACGCAGCTTGCTGATGCGCGAATCTCATACAGTGGCCAAGGCGCGGTTCATGACAGCAATACCATGGGTTGGATGGCACGATTCTTCAATAGTGGTTTATGGCCATTTTAAAACAGGGTAAAGAGACAAGGGGAAAGAGAAAAGTAACGGAGAAGATGCGGTGTTGCTGCTTTTCTCTCTTAGCTTTCATCTTTGCTCTTATGGGAAAAAGTATGAACAACCTACTCCGTTATCTGCTTACACTGCTGTTGATCAGTACTGCCGCCAATGTTCACGCGGAGCGTGTCAAAGACCTGGCCTCGGTGGCCGGTGTGCGCAGCAACCAGTTGGTCGGGTACGGCCTGGTGGTGGGCTTGGATGGCAGCGGCGATCAGACCAGTCAGACCCCGTTCACGGTGCAGAGTATGAAGAGCATGCTCGGCCAACTCGGGATTACTGTGCCGGCGAATGTGAATCCGCAACTGAAGAACGTCGCCGCGGTGATGGTGCACGCCGACTTGCCGCCGTTCGCCAAGACCGGCCAGACCATCGACGTGACCGTGGCATCGATCGGTAATGCCAAGAGTCTGCGTGGCGGCAGTCTGTTGATGACCCCGCTGAAGGGTGCGGATGGCAATGTCTACGCCATGGCGCAGGGCAATCTGCTGGTTGGCGGCTTGAGCGCGGCCGGCAGCGACGGCTCCAAGGTTACGGTGAATATCCCCAGCGCCGGGCGCATCCCCAACGGCGCCTCAGTGGAGCGCGAGGTGCTGACACCCTTCGCCGGCGCACAACCGCTGGTGTTGAATCTGCACACAGAAGATTTCACCACGGCCACGCGCTTGGCAAGCGCTATCAATGTAGCCATTGGCGCCGGGACTGCACAGGCGGTTGATGCCGCCTCGGTACGTGTCAATGCCCCGATCGACAGCGCGCAGCGCGTCAGCTTTGTATCGCTGCTGGAAAACCTGACACTGAGTCCGGGCGAGTCGCCCGCCAAGGTGATCATCAATTCGCGTACCGGCACGGTGGTGATCGGCAGCCAGGTGCATGTGACGCCGGCGGCCGTGTCTCATGGCAGTCTGACGGTGACCATCACCGAGAAACCAATCGTCAGCCAACCTGGCGCACTCTCGAATGGGACCACGGCTGTAGTGCCGACGTCCGATGTAGCGGTTAAGGATCAGGGCAGCCGTATGTTCCTGTTCAATCCCGGTGTGACGCTGGATGAAATCGTGCGCGCCGTCAATCAGGTCGGCGCCGCCCCGGGTGATCTGGTGGCGATTCTGGAGGCACTCAAAGAAGCCGGCGCGCTGCACGCCGAGCTGATCGTGATCTGAGCCATGCAATACCGAGTTGATCTGAAATGACTGTCAGCGCCGATGCGAGTGTTTACACCGATCTGCAGGGTCTGGCCCGGCTGCGCGGACAGGCGCAGCAGAAATCGCCCGCCGCCCTGCGTGAGGCGTCGCGGCAGTTCGAGGCGCTATTCGTGCAGATGATGCTGAAGAGCATGCGCGAGGCCAAGCTCGGCGACGGCCTGGCGGAGAACGACCAGAGCGCGATGTACCAGGAAATGTATGACAAGCAATTATCGCTGGAAATGACGCGTCAACGCGGTTTGGGACTGGCGGAAATGATCGTGAAGCAGATCGGCGGCAACAGCGCGCCCGCATCGCAGCCGGCCATATCCGGCATGTCGCCCGCCATGCAGGCACTGCGCACGCAGCTGTCCGCGGTGAATGCACCGTCGTCATCTGATTCTGATCAAGCGCTGCCGAGCGATGCGGGAAATCTCCCGGCGCTGGTAGCGCCGTCACTGCCGTCGGCCAGTACACCGGCCGATGTCAGTACGCCGCAGGCCTTCGTGCAAAGCGTCTGGCCGCATGCGCAGCAGGCAGCGCGCGATCTGGGTGTAAAACCCGAGGTGCTGGTGGCGCAGGCGGCACTGGAAACCGGTTGGGGACGATCCGTGATGCAACATCCCGACGGGCGCAGCAGCAACAATCTGTTTGGCATCAAGGCCAGCCCGGCCTGGGATGGACAACAGGTGTCGGTGCCGACGCTGGAGTACGCGAACGGCATACCGATACGCACGCGCGCGACGTTCCGCGCCTACGGTTCGTTCGCCGACAGTTTCAGTGATTATGTCGATTTCCTGAAGAGCAATCCGCGCTACCGCGATGCGCTGGCGCAGGCGGGCAATCCGAATGCATTTACCACTGCACTGCAGCAGGCCGGCTATGCGACCGACCCGTCCTATGCGCAGAAGATCAACGCGATCGTCACTGGCGATACGCTGCAAGGCGCGGTCACCCAGATCAAGCAGCAGGCCGAGATCGCGCAACTCAAGCAGCCCGGCAGCTGGCCGTTATCCTGATACGGGGACATAGAATGCACGCTATGACATACCACCGCTGTACCACTGACTTGGCCGTCGGGTTCCGTACCGACGGACGCGGGAGCTGAGCGATGGCTTCCGGCGGCGATTTACTTGGCATTGGTGTCTCGGCGCTGCTCGCGTTTCAGCGCAGCTTGGCGACCACCGGGCACAACATCTCCAACGTCAACACTGACGGTTACAGCCGTCAGACGGTCGACCTCCAGTCGAATACGCCCCAGTTCGCCAGTAACGGCTATGTCGGTACCGGCGTGCAGATATCGTCAGTGACGAGGGTCTACAACGAGTTCCTCAGCAACCAGGTATTGGCCAACAACACCGCCAATAGCCGCCTGACGAGTTATTCCCAGTTCACCAACCAGGTGAATAATCTGCTGGCCGATCCCAACACGGGACTTTCCTCCGGCCTGCAAAACTTTTTCGGCGCGATACAGGATGTGGCCAACGATCCAACGTCCATTCCGGCGCGCCAGACCATGCTCTCGCAGGGGCAGTCACTGGTGGACAGATTTCACAGTCTCGATGGGAGTCTCGGTAGCCTTAGCCAAGGCATAACGACCCAGTTGAGCAGTGAGATCACCAGTATCAACTCGCTCGCCCAGTCCATCGCCAAGGTCAATAACGATATTGTCATCGCCACGGGTATGGCAGGTGGCCAGCCGCCCAATGATCTGCTCGATCAGCGCGATAATTTGATTCAGCAATTGTCGCAGCATATCGGCGTGACCGTGACCAACCAGGACAACGGTGCCAAGAACATCTTCATCGGCAACGGCCAGAACCTGGTGGTCGGTAATCAGGCGATGACGCTGTCAGTGACGGGCAATCAGTATGACCCGACGCAGGCAGAGATCAGTCTGACGACAGGTGCGAGTTCGGCAACGGTAACCAACAGCCTTTCCGGCGGCACGATCGGTGGCCTGCTCGATTTCCGCGATCAGGTTCTGAATCCGACGCGCAACGCGCTGGGCCGCATCGCGATCAGCATGGCGCAAAGCCTCAACGACCAGCATCATGCAGGTGTGACTCTGAATGGTCAGCTTGGGTTGGACTTTTTCACGCCACCCACGCCACAGGTGTTGACGTCGAGCAGCAATACCGGCGGCGCGTCGGTGTCGGCGCAGGTGAGCGACGTCAGTGCGTTGACCGCCGATGATTATCTGTTGCAGTACGATGGCGCCAATTACAAGCTGACCAATCTTACCTCCAACACCACTCAGACCCTGGGTGCTTCGGGACCGTTCACTGTCGCGGGTCTGACTATTACTACCAGTGGTTCCGCGAACGCCGGTGACCGTTTCATGATTGAGCCGACACGCGCCGCGGCGGCGGGTCTTGGGTTGGCGCTGAATGATCCACGGGATATTGCCGCGGCCGCTCCGATCGCCACCAGCGCCGCTGGGAACAACACCGGTACCGGCTCGATCAGCGCCGGCGCGGTGACCGACATCAGCAACGTCGCGTTCACCACCACGGCGGGTGCGCTCACACCGCCGATCAGCATCAAATTCACCAGTCCGACGACTTATCAGATCATCAATACTTCAAGCAATGCGCTATTGGATACCGGAACGTATTCGCCCGGGACGGGCAAGGATATTTTCCCCAGCGACAATCTGGCGCTCGATTACGGCTACCAGGTGCACATCACCGGTTCGCCCGCTACCGGCGACAGCTTTGCCGTGAATTACAACACGGGCGGCAGTGGCGACAACCGCAACGCCCTGGCGCTGGCGGGTCTGCAGACCAAGGGCGTTCTGGACGGTGGTGCCACATCCTATCCGCAAGCCAATGGTCAACTGGTCGCCAAGGTTGGCACACAGTCCAGCAATGCGCAGAACAATCTGAGTACGCAGGGTATGCTGCTGGCGCAGGCCAAGAGCCAGCAAGCATCGGTATCCGGCGTGAATCTGGATGAGGAGGCCGCCAATATGCTCAAGTTCCAGCAGGCCTATCAGGCGGCGGCACAGGTGATCTCGATCGGCAGTTCCTTGTTCAACACGCTGCTTGGTGCGGTGAAAGGGCAATAATCCATGCGTATCGCCACATCACAAATTACCGACAATGCGGTCGCATCGATGCAGGACATGCAGACGCAGCTTGCCAAAACACAACAGCAGCTTTCCACCGGCAAACGTGTGCTTACGCCCGCGGACGACCCGTCCGCGGCGGCCAGTATCCTGTCGCTCAATCAAACGATCAGTCTCACCCAGCAATACCAGCGCAACAGCAACGTCGCGCAGACGCGTCTCAATCTTGAAGAAACCTCCTTGTCGGGTGCGTCCGATATATTGCAGCGTGTGCGCGAGTTGGCGGTACGGGCCAATAACGGCACCATGAGCGCCAGCGATCGGGGTGCGATAGCAGCTGAAGTGACGCAACTGTCACAGCAACTGCAGGGCTTGGCCAATACCACGGACGCCAGCGGCGAGTATCTGTTCGCCGGTTTCAAGGCCGATACCCAACCATTCACCGCGAATGGCGCCGGCGTCATCGCCTACAACGGCGACCAGGGTTCGCGTCTGCTGCAGATCGGTCCGCAACGGCAGATTGAGGTCGGTGATTCCGGGGCCAGCGTGTTCATGAATATCCCGGCCAGTGGCGGCGGCGTGCAGTCGGTATTCGACACCTTGAACAAATTTGTCAGCGATCTGAATGCCAATACGGCCAGTCAGAGCACCATCACGGATATCGACTCGGCGGCCAATAATCTGCTGACGGTGCGCGCCAAGGTCGGGGCGCGTCTCAATGCGGTTGACAGTCAGAACAGTATCAACACAGGGTATCTGACCCAGACGCAGAGTGCGCTGTCCAATGTTCAGGATCTCGACTACGCCAGCGCCATCAGCAAGCTCAACCAGCAGAGCCTCGCGTTGCAGGCGGCGCAGAACAGTTACACCAAGATTCAGGGGCTATCGCTGTTCAATTACATCCGCTAGTAGCTGGCGAGTGATATTGCCGATAGCCATGGAACAAAAACATGAACCTGATTGATCTGCAGAAGAATTGGAATTCATTCGGCAAGACCGACCCCCTGTGGTCCATCCTCACACGTCCTGACAAGAAAGGTGGCAGGTGGGAAGTCGAGGAGTTCTTTGCTACCGGGCGCGGTGAAATCGATCGCGCCATGCAACACATCGCCGCACTACAGATTGAGCTGCCGCGCCGCCGGGCACTGGATTTCGGCTGTGGGGTGGGCAGGCTCTCTCAGGCGCTGTGTCAGCATTTCGAGGCGGTATACGGTGTGGACATCGCCGTATCCATGATCGAGCACGCGAACAGTCATAACCTCCACGGTAAGCAGTGCAAGTATTTCGTCAATACCGCCTCGGACCTGAACCTGTTCCACGATGCCAGCTTCGATCTGGTGTTTTCAATGATCGTGCTGCAGCATGTCGGCGCCGAGCTGGCGCAAAAATACCTAAAGGAATTTCTGCGCATCACAGCGCCCGGCGGCCTGATTGTCTTCCAGCTACCAACGGAATTCCGCTGCATCGAAGGCCAGGGCATCGCGCTGGGGCCCTTGCCTGAGTCCGCGTTCCGGGCAGCGCCACGCGTTGCGGATGCGCCGGCAACTCTGCAAGGGGATACGCAGATCCCGTTGCGCGTGATGGTCCGCAACGACAGTTCCGTCACCTGGCCGGCCGGCGGTGCCCCGGACGGGCGATTCCAGATCAAGCTTGGCAATCACTGGCTGAACAGCAATGGTGAAACGCTGTTGCTCGATGATGGCCGCGCAACGCTGCCGCGGGATCTGCAGCCCGGTGAAGAGATCGAGCTGCCGCTGATCGTTACCGTCCCGCGTCAGTCGGGCGAATTTGTTCTGGAACTGGACATGGTGCAGGAAGGAGTCGCGTGGTTCAGGGATCGGGGATCGCAGATCTGCCGTGTGCCGATCGTGATCACTCCTCCGGCACATCAACCGCCGCAGATCTTGGATGCCGCGGCGGCAGCCGCTGAACCGCGCATGGAAATGCAGGGTGTTGCGAAGACGGAAGTGGTTGCGCTGATCGAAGCCAACGGTGGCAATGTCATCGATATCCAGGATGACCTGTCATCCGGTCGGGAGTGGCAGAGCTACGTGTATTACGTCAGGAAAAGCGCCGCCGCTGATGCTTAGGCAGTAAACCGCAGTAGCCCTAATTGGTTCAATTCTGTTTTCCGTCAGCACGAAGACCCTCGAATGCCGCATGTCGGTCTACACCATAACCGGCGGAAGTCTGGCACATTCTCCTGAAACCCCCGGATGGGCACCCTAAGCCTCTGTTTGTAAAAGTGTCACATTTCTGGCCCCGCCATTGCATGAGCTTTCGTCGTGTTCCCGGCCGTCGTGATGCGGTTGGGGTCAATTAGCCGAGGAGAGTTCCGCTTTGAGCGCGTTCACACATCCACCGATGCGGTTCTACAGCCAGCACGGCGAAGACTTTCTGCTCCAGAAGATCTTCGCCGACGTGACTGGCGGGTACTTTGTAGAGATCGGCTGCATCGATGGCAGACGATTTTCAAACACGCTGGCCCTGGAACAGCGCGGCTGGCGCGGCATGTGTATCGAGGCGCATGTGGATTACATTGACTTGCTGCGCAGCAATCGACCCAACAGCATCATCGTGCATTGTGCCGTGGGCGAGCGTGATGCCGAGCAGGTGACGTTCTTCGCCAACGCCCGTGGCAGTCTCTCAACCCTTGACGCCGCACAGGAAACCCGTTGGCGCACGCACTACGGAGAATACTTCAGCGGATTCGAGGAACAACGCGTACCGATGCGGACTATCAGCAGCCTGCTGAGCGAGCACGGTATCACGCACGTGGATGTCCTCAGTCTCGATGTGGAGGGCTACGAGGTGCAAGCACTCTCTGGCCTGGATCTCGCGCAGCACCGCCCAAGGCTGTTGGTAATCGAATGCGACGGTGCGGAACAGGAGCGGGGTCTCGATGAGATACTGCTGCCCGCCGGTTATCACAAGGGGTTTTGGGTCGGCGCCAACATTTTCTACTGTGCCGAGCCGGAACTGCTGCAAGCTGTCGTGGGGATGCGCCACGAGGTATTGGTGACGCATACGCAGCATCCAATGGACAAGAGTGGCGATCAGACATATCCGGTTAGCGTTGATCTGACCGGCGTTGCCACTGCCACAGTTGCCGAGTCAGGCCATGTCGCAGGGGCGACGCAGGGAGCGGCGGGCCTCGATGCGCCTGGAGGCAATATGCAGTCAGTGCTGAATGAATTGCGGTGTTTTGAGCCACGTCGGGACTCCTATGAAAAGGCCTTTGAACTGGATCGGGCCTTGGTCGAGATGTATGCCATAGATCCGAGCTTGCTGAATACTGCAAGTGCGGATGATCCATGGGTACAGTATGTGCTGGCCTTGAGTCTGGAAACGCGGGGCGATTACCAGGTGGCCGTGCAACAGTTTTATCAGGTCGCCGATCTTGTTAGCGATGATTGGCGGCCGTTCTACCACCTGGCGCTGTGCGCGGACGCGACCCGTCAGGCGGGATGGCTACACTGTGGCGAAGAAGTGCACTGGGAAATATTGAAACGTTATCCGGATTTTGCACCGTCACGGCAGATACTGCATGACAATGTAACGCGCTTTGCCTTTCATGGTGACCCACAGTACCAAGGAATGGTCGATGAGCTGTTAGGGAGTTTGCAGGTCACCGATTTTGTCGAGACCGGCAGCTTCCTCGGGCGTTCCACCGCATTCGTTGCCCAGCGCTGGCCGGGAGTGCAGGTGCATTCGACAGAGATCAATGCCGGGTTTTTCCAGACAGCGCAGCGACGTCTTGGGGAAATGCCGAACGTGCATCTCCATCACTGCCACTCCGTACAATTCATCACTGACCTGATTCAAAGCGGCCGCCTGGGCGAGCTGCCGGTGTTCTTCCTCGATGCACATTGGGAGGAAGACTGGCCCTTGCCGCGCGAACTGGAGTTGATCCGTCAGGGTTGTGAGCGCGCGATCATCATCATCGACGACTTCCGCGTTCCTGCGCAGACCCAGTTCAGTTACGACGATTACGGCGCGGACAAGGTGTGCGCCTTCGAGGCGGCAATACCGCACCTTGCGCGGTCCACGGTGACGGCGAATCTGTTGCCGCGCTACCCACGCAGCGAGGTGCCGAATCATGGCAACGTGGTAGGCCACGTCGTGCTGTTTCAGAATTGCGAGCAGACATTCCGCAGTGTCGCCGCCAGCGGGCTCGGGCAACGCTGCTATTTCACCTTGGATATCGCTGCCACCTTTGCCGAGAGCACGGATCAAAAAACCGGTTATGAATTTTCTAATACCTGGTTCACTGTGCACGAACCGGAATGGCAGAGTCTGCTGGTGCCCTGGGCGCGCGGGCGCGGCGCCATCAATGCCCTGGAGATCGGCAGCTATGAGGGAGCCAGCGCCTGCTGGTTGCTCACACATGTTCTGGATGATCCCGCCTCACGCTTGACTTGCATCGATCCCTGGCTGCCGCGCGCCGATAAGCAAAGCTGGGACGCGGACATGGACGCGGTGTTTGCGCGCTTTCAACACAATATCAATTGCACCGGCAAAGCGGCGTCCGTAACGGCGCAACGCGGCGATTCAGTGCGGATACTGCCTGAGTTGCCGGCAGCATCATTCGATCTCATTTATATCGATGGCGATCACAGTGAGGCGGCTGTGTACCGCGACACGCGGGAGGCGTTGCGTTTGCTGCGTCCCGGCGGCATGTTGTTGTGGGATGATTACTTCTGGTCGGATGGCGACACCGTCAAGAACGGCGTTGATCGTGCCTGCACCGAACTCGGAATTGTCCCGCAGCAGGTCGGCGGTACGCTGTATTTTGCAAACACAGCGTCTGAATCTGCTCAGGCCGTCGGCAAAGCCGCACCCGGCTTGGTGGCGCCGGCGGACGCCGTGATTCGCCATAGCGCGGATCGCGACTTCCCGGTCATGGTCAGTTTTCCCCGTACCGGTTCGCACTGGTTGCGCCTGGTGCTGGAGCGTTACTTCGATCGCCCACTGCTGACGCGATCGTTCTATGCGCATGACAATGACGATTACCTGTTGCTGCACAGCCATGACATGGATATGAATCTGGTGCGCGACGATGTGCTGTATCTGTACCGCGATCCGATTGAAACCGTCTACTCGCAGTTGCGCTATCACGGCGAGGATCCCGATAATGCCGAGCGCCTGGCTTATTGGGCGGACCTGTATGGTCAGCATGTGAACAAGTGGCTGGTGACGGAGCGCGGCAGCCGACGCAAGAGTATTCTGTGCTACGAAGACCTGCGTCAGTCGCCGGAGGTCGCGTTCGCAGTCGCAATCCGTCACCTTGGCGGGGCGGTTGATGAGACGAAATTGCGCGAGTGCATCGCCTTGGTGGATCGTTCCAGCGTCAAGGAGCGTACGGCGCATGACGCGCGCGTCGTGAATCTTGCTGACGATTACGCGCAGGGCCGTGAGCGGTTTCGCGCCACTTGCGACGCGTCGGTGTGGTCCGCGTTTCTGCAGGGCCGCGACGCGCTGGCCGCGCACTTCCAGCGCCCGACAGTACCGGTGCCGCGCGCGTATGTTCCGGCTCGTCATGACGCCCAGGACTGGGAATACAAGAAGATCATCGGTCTGGTGCCGGGCAAGAACGAGGCCCGTCATATTGGATTCTGTCTGCGTGCCCTGGCGCGGTTTTGCGATTCCATCGTCTACTTCGATGATGACTCGACCGACGAGACCGTCGCGATAGTCGAGGCGCTTGCACAGGAGTGCCGCGTCGAGCGGATTATCCGCAAGTGCGATGGCGAGTTCCACGAGACCATCCGCCGTGCCGTGCCGCTGCAGGCGGGGCGCGACCTCGGTGGCACGCATTTCATCGTGATAGACGCCGATGAGGCCTTCACCGCGAATCTCATGGATGGCGACCTGCTGCGCCGTCGGATATTGGCCTTGCAGCCGGGCGACGCGCTGGAACTGGCCTGGATTCAGTTGTGGCGCTCGGTGCAGCAATACCGTCATGACCATTCGGTGTGGACCAACAACTACAAAGCCTTTGCCTTCGCCGATGACCGCAACAGCAACTACGATGAAACCTTCATCCATCTGGAGCGCGTGCCGTCCGGGCTGCGCGGCACCCGCCAGCGCCTCGATGGCTATGAATATGGCCTGCTGCACTTTCAGTTCGTGAACTGGCGCAATCTGCTGGTCAAACAAGCCTGGTACCGCTGTCTGGAGCGCATCCATTATCCGGAAAAATCGGCGCAGGCGATCAATGATCTGTACGCACCGAGCAAGGATGAGCAGGACATACAGCTGCGCGATGTGCCCTACAAGTGGTTTGCCGGTTATCCGTTCTTCGAGTCCGAACCGCTGCAGCGTGCGGACCTGTGGCGCGAGCAACAGGTGATTGATTGGCTTGCGCAGTACGACAGCGAACACTTTGCCGATCTGGATATCTGGGATATCGACTGGGGTCAGGGGCTGGGCCGAACAGTCACCGCACCGCCAGCCGCGGCGCCGGCCGCGCTGGTCGCGGAGGGTGAGCGTCGTTTCGGCACGGGCGATCTTGGCGGAGCGCGTAGTTGTTTTATGCGTGCGCTGCAGCTCGCGCCACGGCAGGTGACGGCGTTGAATAATCTTGCGGTGCTAAGCTGGCAAGAGGGCGACACGGCTCAGGCGCTGCTGCATGTTTCCGCCGCGCTGGACATCGATGCCCACAACCGCGAAACGGTGGTGAATGCCGCGCAAATTCTGGCGGCGAGCGGTGGAGTGGCCGAGGCACTGGCGTTGAGCAAGGCGTATCTCGCCGCTCATCCGAACGATCCCGAGTTGCAGGCGCTGACGGATCAGTTACAGGGCGGTGCAATACCTGCGGAGCAGGACGACCGCTATTGGGTCAGTGCGATCGTCTCGACTTACAACAGCGAGCGTTTCCTGCGCGGCTGTCTCGAAGATCTTGAAGCACAGACCTGTGCCGACCGTCTTGAGATCATTGTGATCGACAGTGGCTCTGAACAGAATGAGCGTGCCATTGTCGAGGAATTCCAGCGACACTACGACAACATCCGCTATATCCGTACCGAACGCGAGTCTCTGTATGCGGCATGGAACCGCGGCGTGGCGCTGGCGCGTGGTCGCTATCTCACCAATGCCAACTGCGACGACCGCCATCGCCGGGATGCGCTCGAACGCATGGCACGCACGCTTGACGAACACCCGGCTGTGAGTCTGGTTTACGGCGATTGCCTGATCACACGCGTGGCGAACGAAACCTTCGCCGGCAGCAGCGCTGACCGGTTGCTGGCTTGGCCGGAGTTCTCGGTACGCCAAGCCTTGCAGTATTGCATCTTTGGCCCGCAGCCGATGTGGCGCCGCAGCGCGCATGACGAGATCGGACTGTTCGATCCCGACTACAAGGTGGCTGGCGATTACGATTTCTTCCTGCGGCTGGCAATAACTCACCACGCGCAGCACATCGCCGAGCCGCTCGGGCTCTACTACGAAGGCGACGGTCTGGAACTCGGCGATCCGGGGCGCGCACACGCGGAGACCGCGCAGTTGCTGCATAATACGCGGCGCGGTGTTGCGCTCGTAAAGGTCTATCCGGCTCTGCAAGAGATGCCGGAGGATACCGTGGCGCGCGCGGCGGCGCTTGACGATCTGGCGCGCACGCTGAGCGGTGGTCTGTATCCTGATCCTGAGCTTGCCGAACTGTGTCATCTTGCAGCATTACAGCTTTCTAGTGTGCCACCCGAGCAGCACCCGGTGCTGGCGGCATTGCCGCCATTGGTGGCGCCGGAGGCCAATCGCAGGGCGTGGCGTCGCCCGACACCGCGTGCCGCGCGTCTGCCGGGGTGCAGTTTCTGCGTGATATCCGGCGGACAGCGCCCGGATAAACTGCGGCGCTTGATCGACAGCATCCATGCCTTGGCTATCCCGTGTTATGAAATTGTGGTGGCCGGCATAGCGGCTGACCAGGAGGGTGTGGAGTATCTGGCACTTGCTGATGCGGCGCACGAGGGTCGCACCAGTGTCCTGCGCAACGCCGCTGCCGCGCGCAGCCGCTACGACCGAATCGTGTTCTGCGATGACGATATCGTCCTCACGCCGGGTTGGTATACCGGCATAGAGCAGGCGTTGCAGGATCATGACGTCGCCGTCGGCAGCTTACTCAACAACGACGCTTCCCGCCATTGGGATTGGGCGACGATCGGTGGTCCGGCCGGGCATGTCATGCTCGATTACGGGGTGACCGACAGTCACCTCTACCTCACCAGCGGCCTGCTGGCGATGCGCGCTGATGTGTTGGAGGCCGAACCCTGGGATGAACAGCGCGGCTATCGCCAGGATGAGGACGTGGAATTCTCGCAGCGTCTGCTGCGGCGGGGATACCGTGTGCACTGCTGTCCGGAGAGTGTGGCGGTGCATGATGACGATCAGTACACGCAAGTCGGTCACGTGATACTGCGGCGCAGTGCGGCCGGTGTGCAACGCTGGCGTGAGCAGGGTTGGGCGCGCTGCGCATCCGCAGAACTGTTGCAGGCGGCCGAGGTATGTCTGCGCAAAGATGAGTGGGCCGATGCGGCAGACTGGCTGCGCTATCTGCTGCATGTCGAGCCAGGGCACAGTGCGGGCTGTGTGCTGTGGGAACAACTGGAGCAGCGTTTTGGCGGGCCCATAGAGGGGTTGAGGTGGTGCCCGGAGGGTATCGTGCAGCCTATGCAGCATGGCGCCGGTCTTGCCGCCGAGGGTACGCGGGGTCGGCGGGTGGTCTTGCAGGCGGTCGTTAAACAAGGTTATGGAAGCTAGGCGGAGTCTGAGAATGAGCACAACGGCACAATTCGGTTTCAACGTCATCAGCCACGTGAGCGGCAATCTCGGCATCGGGGTCACGGCGCGCAATGTGCTGCGGGTTCTGCTGGAGCGGGGCTGTCCGGTATCAGTGCTCGACATCGATCCGGGTATGGGGCGGCATGGCCATGATCGCAGTTACGACGCTTACACGGTCGATTCACTGCGCGACATGCCTTACGGCATCAACCTGTTTATTCTGCCACCGTCGACCATCTCGCATTTCCTGCCGCAAGCGCTCACCATCAAGCCGGGCTGCCTGAATGCGGCGTGGAGCATGTGGGAGCTACCGGTATTGCCAGAGGCGTGGTCGCGCCCACTGGAGACGCTCGATGTGCTGATCGCGCAGTCGGAGTTCATACGCTACGCGTTCGAATTCAATCTTTCCCACGTGCAAACCATTGCGGGTGTTCATCCATTGTATTTACCGGACGGTATTCGCGCGGATCGCGCGCGCTTCGGTCTGCCGCCTGAGGGTGTGATATTTGTTACCAGTTTCGATCCGTACAGCGATCCGCAACGCAAGAATCCGTTCGCCGCTATCCGGGCATTCCTCGCGGAACTCGGCAACGACCCGGACGCGCATTTGGTTATTAAGCTCAATAACGCGCAGATCTCAGGACAGGTACATCCGGTCCTGCAGCAGCTAATGGACCTCTGCGCCGGACACCCGCGTGTGCGATTACTGACTGATGCAATGAGCTACTCGGATGTGCTGGATCTTTACGCGAGTTGCGATGTGTTTGTCTCGCTGCATCGCGCCGAAGGGCTCGGGCTCGGACCGATGGAAGCGATGGCGATGGGTAAGACGGTGATAGCCACCGGATGGTCAGGCAATATGACCTACATGAACCACAGCAATGCGTGTCCCGTGGGCTATCGTCTGATTCCCGTCGAGGGAAGCATTGTCGATTACAGCAGCCAATCATTGCGCAAGGATGCGATGTGGGCCGACCCCGATGTCAATCAGGCGGCCGCGTGGATGCGCCGCCTGATGGATGATCCTGCGCTACGGGTAGCCCTCGGTGCGCGTGCCCGTGATGATCTTGCGCGCCATCAGGCGCGTGCCCGTGAAGGTGCCTTCATCGACGAACTGCGTGCCATCTGGGAACACCAGATGCAGCTGACCTCGGCCGATGCCGACGCGCGTCCGGGTGCACGTCAGGATGTGGTGAGGCAACGCTCGGATCGCTTGTCGAATTATCTGCTGTGGCACGCGGAGCAAGCAACGGAAAATGCCTACCAGGCCTGGATTGAATGCCGTGCACGCCATAAGCAGGAGTTCGCAGAACCGGTAGCGACCGCCACAGCGGGACCGGTGTTTCATGTCATCGTACGTTTGCCAGCAGGAGCTGATGCCCGGCTTGCCGATAGTATCGATACGATTTTGCAGCAGGACCACCCGAGCTATTGCCTGACGATACTTGCCGATACGCCGGAGCCGCAGGGTTTTGAACAAAATGACCTGCTGCGCTGGTACATGGCCGGCACGAATCCGTTGGAGAAGCTGAACGAAATTGTCGCACTGATACCCGCAGACTGGCTGCTGTACATTGAAGCGGGCGACCAGCTGGCGCCGAACCTTCTGTCATCCTGTGCCGCAAGTCTGCGCGACCGACCCGACTGGTTGTTCATCTATACCGATGAGGATGTCCATGATGGCAATGGCAAACGCACGGACCCAAGCTTTAAACCGGACTGCAACCTCGACTTGCTGCGTTCCACGCCCTACGTCGGCAATGCCTGCGTCGTGCGCCGCGAGGCCTGGGTCGAGGTGGGCGGGTGCGCGCCATTCGAGGGGGCTTTGCACTACGACGTCGCCCTGAAGATATTGTCTCAATATGGCGAGACGACAATCGGCCATGTTGCTGAAGTGCTCTTCCACAGATTTGCTCACAATGCGCGCCGCATCGATGCCATGCAGTTGCATGAGCACTGTAAAGCGGTTCTGCAGCAGTACCTCGGCCGTGTCGGCTGCGACGTTGCCATAGAAGATGGCCTGACAGCGGATAGCTTCTATGTGGATTACCGGCACCCCGGCACGCCACATGTGACGATCATGGTTCCTACCCGTGATCGACTCGATATCTTGGCGCCATGCCTGGACAGTCTGCTGCGGGCGACTTCATACCCGAATTTCGATGTCATCGTCATCAACAACAACAGTTGCGAAGCCGCTACGTTGGCGTATCTGGATGAGCTCCGCAAAGCCGATTCGCGCGTGACCGTATTCGATTATCCCGGCGACTACAACTTTTCCGCGATCAATAATGCGGCGGCACGGCAGGCCCGCGGTGACTATCTTGTATTGCTCAACAACGACACTGTGGTGATTCAGCCAAACTGGCTGACGCGTCTGATGGCTCACGGCCAGCGCTCCGAGGTCGGCATTGTCGGTGCGCGCCTGGTGTACCTCAATCGTACCGTGCAGCATGCCGGTATCATCTTGGGCATGGGTGCACAGGGTGTGGCGGATCATGCATTCATCGGTTTGCCAATGACGGCGCCGGGTTATAAGGGCCGTGCCCTGATGGTGCAGAACTACTCGGCAGTGACTGCGGCCTGCATGCTGATCCGGAAGACGACCTATTTTGCTGTCGGTGGTATGGACGAGCAGCGCTTCAAGGTCATGTATAACGATGTCGATCTGTGCCTGAAGGTCATGGGCGATTGCCACAAGATTGTCTGGACGCCTTTCGTAACACTGATACATCACGGATCAGTGAGTCTGAAGGAGGATCAGAGTCCGAAACTCCTGGAGCAGGCACAGCGGGAAACCGACGCGATTCTTGATGCCTGGTTGCCGCAGCTGGCGCGTGATGCGGCGTTTAATCGCCACCTCGGCTTTGCCGCGCGCAGCGTGTGGAGCACGGATCCTGACTTTGATCCGTATGAAGGAGAGGCACACATTGACCGGCCGCGCATCCTGAGTATGGGGCTGGGTTCAGATGGTTCCTTCCAGTATCGCGCAATTGCACCGCTGCAGGCTTTGCATAAAGCCGGGTGTGCGGACAGTTTGATTATTCCGAAATACAGCGATCGTATCCGCATACCATCGGTTGCTGATCTGGAGCGCCTGCAGCCCCAGTCACTGCTGCTCTACAACACCATTCATGATGATCAGCTGAAGGCCATGGAGCGCTATAAGCGCCACAACAAGGCCTTGCGTGTCTTCGGTATCGATGATCTGGCCAGTGAGCTGCCGCAGAAAAATCCCTTTCGCGCGACCTTGTACAAGGACATCAAGAAACGCATTCGTACCGCCTTGTCCCTGTCTGATCGGCTGATCGTCACCACCGAGCCATTGGGAGAGGCCTTCCGTGGGATGAATGATGATATCCGTGTGGTGCCGAATTATCTGGAGCGCTGGCGCTGGGATGGCGTTCAGTCACGGCGTCGGGATGCCGGGAAACCGCGCGTGGGTTGGGCAGGGGCATTGCAGCACCAGGGCGATCTGGAACTGATCATCGATGTGGTGAAGGAAACGGCTCACGAACTGGACTGGGTATTCTTCGGCATGTGTCCCGAGGAAATCCGTGGCCATGTCGCCGAGCAGCACCCGCCTGTCGCGTTTGATGAATATCCGGCGAAGCTCGCCAGTCTTGATCTCGATCTGGCCGTGGCGCCGCTCGAGTACAACAAATTCAATGAAGCCAAGAGCAACCTGCGTCTGCTGGAGTACGGCATCATGGGTTGGCCGGTGGTCTGCACCAATATCCATCCTTACCAAGATGCGCCTGTTGAACGTGTGCCCAACAACACCCGTGCCTGGCTCAACGCCATTCGCGCCCGAGCCTTTGATCGTGATGCCGCGGCGGCTGAGGGGGCGCGTCTGCGCCAGTGGGTAGTGGCTAACTGTATGCTGGAAGATCATCTGGACGACTGGCTGGCGGCCCTGTCGCCGACGACAGAATCCGTCCTGCCACAATCGATTTTTTGCAGCACGCGTAGCAACATCATTGGGGCCTGAATCAACACCCGCCGTGCCGGCCTGTCTGTCGCCTCATGCGGCCAAATCATTGCTCTGAAAGTGAACAAGTCCATCTGCCGGGGTGCCATCCCAGCCCCGGTAGACCTGCCGCCGGCCATTTAAACCGCCGCGTATATTTCCCCTAAAGTTTCCTCACGGCTGACCGCTAAATTGACCGGAAGCGGTGAATGCCTTGCAAACAGCGAATGCATATCCGCTAATTATCATCTGGACAACGCTCCCACGGGACGTCTGTTCACTCAAGCTTTAGGAGATTTTAATGTTAACTATCAATAGCAACATCGCCTCGTTGGTTGCCCAGAACAATCTGTCCGGCACCCAGAGCAGCCTCCAGACCTCTCTGCAGCGCTTGTCATCCGGTATGCGTATCAACAGCGCCAAGGACGACGCGTCAGGTCTCTTTACCGCAGAACTGATGTCTTCCGCCATTCGCGGCAGCAATCAGGCCGTGCGCAACGCCAATGACGGCACCTCCCTGGCGCAGACCGCTGAAGGCGCGTTGGGCCAGATCGCCAATAACCTGCAACGCATTCGTGAAATCGCAGTGCAGTCCTCGAACGGCACGGTACAGGACCGCACCGGTCTGCAGGCAGAAACGGATCAGCTGACCCAGGAAATTTCCCGCATCACCGACACCAGCAAGTTCAACGGCGTAAGTCTGTTGTCCGCCTCGGCCAGCCTCACCTTCCAGGTCGGTGCCGACGGTGCCACCAACAATCAGGTGTCAGTGGCAACCACCTCGCTCGCCGTCAGCGGTTCCAGCGGCCTGTATACTTATAGCGCCACTCTTACCGCCACCAATGTTGTCAACGTCAGCAGCGCGGCTTCATCCTCGGCGGCAATCGCCAACATCGACGCCGACATCGCCAAGGTTGCCAAGCAGCGTGCAACTTTCGGTGCGGTGCAGAACCGTTTCGACGCGGTAACCTCCAATCTGACCAACTATGCGCAGAACCTCACCGCCGCGCGCAGTCGTATCACTGACACGGACTTCGCCGCGGAAACAGCCAACCTGACGCGTATGCAAGTGTTGCAGCAGGCCGGTACGGCAATGCTCTCGCAGGCTAATGCCATACCGCAGAGCGTTCTGGCGCTGTTACGTTAAGGCTAAGCAACGAGCAAGCTAAGCGCCCAGGGGTCTTGACCTCTGGGCGCCTAGCCCATTCAAGCCTAGGTGAAATGCTGCCGAGGTAATCTCTCATGACATACGACATCACAACTGCGCGGGTAAGCGCAGCAGCGGTTACGTTACCTACATTACGCAATAGCGGTGCTGCTGCGGCCGATAAGGTCGAGCATCCGGATTTAGTACCAGCGAGTGGCCAAACATTGCCGCCCGATGCGAAGCAACTTGCCGCCAACGGCGCCAAGCTTGAGAACGTCGTCAAACAACTCAATGACTATGCCCAGACCGTCCAGCGGGAGGTGCAGTTCAGTATCGACAAGGATAGCGGTCTGACCGTAGTCAAAGTCATTGATTCCAAAACCAAGGACCTCATCCGTCAGATTCCCTCCGAGGAAGTGCTCTCGCTTGATCGTCGTCTTGCTCAGGGTGACGGTCTGGTTTTTCGCGCCAAGGCCTGATCTGGTACTTAACTTGCTTGTCTGTAGCAGTAGGGTTCTTGGAGGGCGGTATGGCGATCACTAACAGCATCGGGTCGGGCATCCTCGCGTCGCCTGGCGTAGGCTCTGGCCTGGACGTCAACAGCATCGTTTCGCAGTTGATGGCGGTCGAGCAAAAGCCACTTACGCAGTTGCAGACCAAGGACAGCAAGATCAATGCGCAAATCAGCGC
>JBGPWJ010000161.1:0-6137 GCA_041492115.1 Gammaproteobacteria bacterium | reverse complement strand
TTGGCCACCAGATAAGGACTGATGTAGGGGATGATGGAGAAGCCGGCGAACATCAGCGTTGCAATCAGAGCGAAGGCGTTGAGATGCCGCGGCACGCTGAAGATGGCGTGCAGCTGTTTGAGCAGGCGCGGTTCGTGATGATGGTCCATATGACTGCGCAGCGCGGGCAGTACGCGCCAGGCGATGGCGAGGAAGCTCACGCCCAGTACGCTCAGCAAGACAAAGGGCGCTCGCCAGCTGA
The DNA here is from genome assembly GCA_041492115.1 of Gammaproteobacteria bacterium. GTDB lineage: Bacteria > Pseudomonadota > Gammaproteobacteria > JBBQDK01 > JBBQDK01 > JBBQDK01. The sequence goes on along the minus strand of JBGPWJ010000161.1, from coordinate 5,896 downwards.
AGTGATTGGCGAGATACAATCCGGTCGGCACGCCGAGAATCGCCGACACCGAGAAGGCCATCATCACCGTGCCGGTGGCGGTGGCGCGACGCTGTTCCGGTATGACATCGCCGATAATGGAAAACACCGTGGCACTGAGGATGCCGCCGAAAGCGCCGGCCATGGCTCGCGCCGCGAGCAGCATGCCGAAACCGGTCGCCAGCGCGCACAGCAGCGTCGATAGCACCAATCCAGCGTACAGAAACAGCACGGCATGCTTGCGGTCAAAGCGATCGATGTACAGTGCCGCGATGAAACCGCACAGACTGGCGCTGAAGGTGTAGATCGACACCAGCCAGCCGAATTGCGCTGGCGTCAGATTCAGCAGCCGCATGAACTGCGGACCGAGCGGCATCATCACCATGAAATCCATGATGTGCGTGAATTGCACGCCGGCCAGGACCAGCATCAGGGTCCACTCGCGCGGCACAGCGCCCGCTGTGGTTGGGGCAGGGTCGTGGGTGGTGGCGCGATCAGGCATGGCGGTTACTGCTCGTTTCGGTGGCGCGACAGCGGCATAATGCCATAGGGCAGAGTTCCCTGCGGCATGTTGGGATGATGGTGATGCGGTTCAGCGAGCTTTTGTATCTGTGCGGGGGCGCGCTGCGCGATCAGCGTCAGCGTTCGCTGCTGACACTGCTGGGCATCGCCGTCGGCATCACGGCCGTGGTGCTGCTGACGGCGATCGGCGAAGGCATCCACCGTTTCGTGCTGTCGGAGTTCACCCAGTTCGGTACGCACCTGATCGGCATCCAGCCGGGCCGCGTCATGACGCATGGCGCCTCGGTGGGCATGTTCGGCAATGTGCGGCCGCTGACACTGGAGGATGCCGAGGCCCTGCGGCGTGTGCCTTATGTGTTGGCCGTGAACCCGACGGTGCAAGGCAATGCGGCGATCAGTTCGGCGGCCCGCACGCGGCGTGTCACCGTGTACGGTGCCGGCGCGGACCTGCCGCGCACCTTCAGCATGCGCGTCAGTGCCGGGCGTTTTCTGCCGCGCGATGACCTGCGCGCTCCGCGTGCTTACGCTGTACTGGGTGCCAAGGCCCGCCAGGAACTGTTCGGCGCGGACAACCCGCTGGGTGAACGTATCCGCGTCGGCGGCGATCGTTTCCGGGTCATTGGGGTGATGGAGGCCAAGGGGCAAGTGCTGGGCTTCGATCTCGACGACACCGTTTACATTCCGGCTGCCAAGTCTCTCGAGTTGTTCAACCGCGACAGTCTGATGGAGATCGACGTACTGTATGCGCCGGGCGCGCCCGAGACTGAGGTGGTGGCGCAATTGCGGCGCACCTTGCAGGCACGCCACGGGCGCGAGGACTTCAGCATTACCACGCAACAGCAGATGCTCGATGTGCTCGGCTCGGTGCTCAATGTCCTGACCTTCGCCGTGGCGGCGCTGGGCGGCATCTCGCTGCTGGTTGGTGGTGTCGGGATACTCACTATCATGATCATCGCGGTGCGCGAGCGCACGGCGGAGATCGGTTTGCTGCGCGCGCTGGGCGCGCGACAGCGTCAGATCCAGTTGCTGTTCCTCGGCGAGGCAGCGTTGCTGTCGGGAATTGGTGGACTGGCTGGCTTATTGTTAGGCATGGTGATCGCCTTATTGCTGCGGTTGCTGGTACCGGCCCTGCCCGTCCACCTGCCGTTTGGTTATATCGCGCTCGCGGAGGTATTGGCGGTGGCTATAGGGCTGGCGGCAGGCGTTCTGCCGGCGCGGCGAGCCGCGCAACTTGATCCGGTGGAGTCGTTACGGACTGAATAGCTGAGCTTGGTGGCCGCTAGGTTTTGTTTTGTCGGGGTATTTAACAGCAAGCACTTGATGTTACTAATTGTTAAATATTAATATTTTTCTGATTCAGTCTAAATAATGTCACGCTGCTTTAAAGCACGGAAGACAGCACCACAGCAACTTTTCACACGTCAGCGTTCCGCGAATTAAGCTAACTTACTGAATGAACATGCGATTGATGGTGCATCGTCTGACCATGCAGCGCTGCAGGTGTCGGCAAGGTTTACAAGTCAGGGATGAAAATTGTGGTTTTATTCCGGCGTTAATAATTATCTTATTGATATAAGAGAACTAAAAAAGTTTGGCAGGGCACTTGCACGTACTCTTATCAACAATGGCAGAACAATAAATTCGGAAGAACAACAAAAAGACGGAGTGGCATGCGTAGGTGGAGTGGGAAAATTTTTCCCGACTTGAGAGGCGTGAACCATGAACGTTATAAAAAAAATCAAAGGCAGTACGGTAGTCGCGAAACCGGTATTTAAGGGGGGGCATGTGCCAGTCTATTGGATGGCGACCATTAACGAACGCACGTTGTCGCGCACATTTGAGACGGCGAATGAAGCGTTTCAGTTTGTGGCTTATTCGCAGGTCGGGGTACGCGAACAACTATAAGCTATCGCGTAGGAGGAGGGAGGTTGTACCCAGTATTGAGAATAAAAATAAGAGAATAAAAAAAGTACCTCATAAAAATAAAATTTGCAGTGTCGGAGGAAGCGCGAAAGTAGTTTGACCGCTGCCGCGCTGGGAGAAAAATTGACACAGCGCGGTGCACGGAAGCACCGCCAGATTGTTACACCTCACGCGGTTTCTTCAGCGGTTTTCGATTTCATCTTCAATGCTGGTGTTTGTGTTGCCGCTTGGCATGGCTGGCGGTGCCGTGATGGCGCGTGGCATGTGCCCGGGCTTGGATTTCCTGCAATGTCTGCCGGTAGGTTTCCCGCAAAGGTCCGCCGAGTTTGAGCGCCTGCCGAACCATCCGTTCCGCTTCGCGATAATGTCCCTCTTCAGCCAGTACCTGCGCCAGATTGTTATAGGCGGGTGCGGCATCCGGATGATGTTCCACTGCGCCTCTGAAGGCCTGTTCAGCACCCGAGGGATCAGCCAACGCGTAACGCGCATTGCCTAGTCCCAGCGCTGCACCCAGACTGTCGGGCCACTGCTTCAGAGCGGTTTCATAGGCGCGTGCGGCGGGGCGCCATTGCTGCAGACGCTCCAGTTCCGTGACGGCCTGGAGATAAAGTGGCTCCTCGGCGGTTGCCGGTAGCTTGTCCGGAGGCAGTACCAGCAATGCCCAATAACCGCTGCGCGCCCAGATGCGTTCGAACACTTCCATGCGCACCACATCGCGCGGCAAGCGGCCGGACCGCATGATGACCTGATCGTGCTCGAGGTCATAGCCAACGACCACGGCGTAATGCCAGACCGGATACCATGACAGGCCGAGATTCAGCAGAACCAGCGTCGGATGCCCGGCCGACAGTTCGGAGAGCAGTGCGGTCAGGCGCGGTTGGAGTACGTAGGGGATCCGGCCTTGGCGCCGCGTGGCGCCAAGCAGTTCGATTTGCAGGCTGCCCTGGCGGTTGGGGATATAGATTTGCGGCGTCAACTCGGCCGGTGTGATGTTGACGCCACTCCAACCCAATACCGTGGCTAGCGCGGCGGGACCGCACTGGTAATCTTCCTGAGCAAAGAAGGGGACGGTTGTCAGTTCGACAGGTCGGTATGGCATTGCGCCGCTGCGTAGCGCGGCGGTTTGGGGCGGGGTTGCGCAGGCGGCCGTCAGCAACACCAGTGCCGCGAGCGCGACACGCAAGATGTGGCGCATGACACCACGGCGCCCGGTATCACGCCGCGGTGCACACGCCATATTCCTGAACCGCCGTTAGCGCACGAAGGTGAAGATATGGGTAATGCCGGCGATGTCCGTCAGGATCAGGATCAGAAATACCAGTAACACAATTTCCAGGCCGCCAGCGCCGGCGGGCAGTTGGTCGAGTTGCGTCGCCAGCGTATGCACCTCGGAATCGCTCAAGGAATTGACGCGCGTCTGGACTTGCGCGGGATCGACGCCGCGTGCCTTGAGTTGCGCCTGCACGTCCTGACGATGCAGCTGCGACAGAACCCGCAGGCGTTCGCCATTATGTGAGGTCGCCGGCGAACTGAGTACCGTAGCGGTGCCGACCAGCGTCGCCTGTGCAACCGGCACGTAAAGGCTGAAACTCGACAGACTCAAGATAACCGCAAGGCTGACCAGTTTGTGAAGTCGGGTGGTTATACGCATGGTGTGGAACTCCTCAGTGTTATGTAGTTTGACGAAAGTGTTCTCGAACCGCTTCCGCATGATTGTCGGAGATAACATCTTTGTCGGTTAGGGCATAAGCTGCAAATCCAGATTACCAGAATTCAATAACTCAACCCAGGCATGGAGGGCAAAAGTTGCAAACAGTAATCAGCATAAGCTGCAAATATCACCACTAATTTCTGCATAAGCTGCAAAAAAGCCCCGGTTCTCGTATTATTCCTTTACATACAATTTGTTATGCGGTCCGCCCGGCTGAAATTAAAGTGAGACCTTCGGTTCGCGGGGGACAGGACGAAGGGGGCGGTGAAGAATCAGTACATCGGCGATATCAACGACTACAGGAAATACGGACTGATGCCGCATTAAGAGACCGGATATACGTGAGCAGTCGTACCTCATGATACAACAAGCGGAATGTTTGCAAACGAGGCTGCGTCCATATACAGCCATTCGTCGCATTGGATTGACGAGTGTCCGGCTGGGTTGTGGTCGTGGGGTGAATCGAGACAACAAAGATGTCAGAACTTCGGAATACGCAGTGTCCGGCTGATCATCAGCGAACCTGAGGCGGCGAAGATCAATACCAGCGGATGGAATTGCCATGGACCGATGTGGATTATCCCAAACCAGAGACGGTCGCCGATCGCACCGTACCCGGCGGCGATGGCGATGACGATGACGAGCAACAATGAACTGGGGATCGGTGTGCCCTCGAAATACTTCACCTTGTCGCTGCCTTGCGCCAAAGTCTCGGTAGTGATGTTGTAGCGGGCAAGGCGACTCACACCGCACGCTACGAAGTAGACCAGAATCACGCGATCCCAGAGACCCTCCATGCCGGCGCCATAGGCGATGGCCGCCGGCGCAACGCCGAAGGAGATCACATCGGCCAGCGAATCCAGTTCGCGCCCCAGCGCGGAGGTTTGCTGGCGCCAACGTGCGATGCGGCCATCGAGGACATCGAATACCAACGCCAGCGGAATCAGGGCGCAGGCAAGAAACAGGTGTAGCACGTCCTGGCTCTGCAAATAGGTCATCACGGCGAACAGCGCACCGACGCCGCAAGTCGCATTCCCCAACGTAAACCAGTCCGCGAGATGGAAGCTACGGATCATGGAGAGACGCTTACCTTGTTTCATGATGCGGGATCCTTTTTGACTCATGTAAACTACTTTACTATAAACCCTGCGTTCTCTCGTGCATAAATTGAGGTTGGGCTTTTCAAAGCAACATTTACACGTAAAATCGAAGTCGTAGTCACCGATGATGTGCTGATAATTATCCTTGTTGATGGGGTTGTTTTCCTGAAAACGCTCAACCTCCAGTATCTCCTCACAGTTTTTAAAACGTCGTATGGTAATGCGGGCATTCATTTATAGTCTCGATTGGCAATGGGAAAAGATTTTGGGAAGAATAAAGGCACGTATCTCTGAGAACCACCGACTATTTTCTGGGTTCAGATGCTGCGCTGGGTTTGCAAAGTTGTAAGCCGCAAAAAGAAACGCCACAGAAGTCCCCCTCTGTGGCGTTACATAAATAATCGCGTTGTGACCAGCACATCGACACTTGGACTGGCCTATTTGCAACTTATGCCCTCCAGATTTGCAGCTTTTGCCCTCCAATTTGCAGCTTTTGCCCTACCCCACATCAAAACGTGTTCGTGAGGGGCATACCCTTCAACCGCATTTGGAATCGCCGCAGTTCAGGCAGGTCATGCAGCCGTCCATCATGATCACTGCCTTGGTCTGGCAGCGCTTGCAC
>JBGPWJ010000149.1:0-6693 GCA_041492115.1 Gammaproteobacteria bacterium | reverse complement strand
GCGATGACTGTAGGTGTCGCCCGTCACCAAGTCGTGGTACTCGGGGTTGGCGAGCACGATGTCGTTGAACATTTTCAGGCTGGTTTGCGCGAAGCCCACCGCCCAGCGGCCCATGCGTTCGATCTCGACGCGCTCCGCTTCCGACAGCGCTTTGGTCATTCCGCCCGGCACGGCGGTGACCGGGTGTACCTTACGCCCGCCGATCATCTCCACAGTGGTGTGACCGTAGTGGCGCGCCTGGATGACTTGCGAACCGATCTCCAGACCGACCTTGCGGATCACGCCGAGAATATTGCGCTCCGCCACCGGCGCGTCCGGACCCATGATGAAATCGGGGCCGCCCAGAATATAAAAGTGGGTGGTGTGATCGGCGAAGAAGAACGCGCTGTACAACAGTTCGCGGAGCTTCCGGCCCGCCGGCGGCGGCACCACGCTGTACACGGCATCGGCCGCTTTCGCGGCGGCCATGTGATGCGCCTCGGGACAGACGCCGCAGATGCGGCTGGTGAGCACCGGCATTTCTTCGACCGGTCGCCCGACGCAGAAACGTTCGAAGCCGCGCAACTCCGGAATCTGCAAGTAGCTGTTGGCGACGTTACCGGCATCGTCGAGAAAGATCTCGATCTTGCCGTGGCCTTCGAGGCGTGTCATCGGATCGATGGTGATGCGCTGCATGGTGCGTTTCCTAGGCGGCGGCTTTCATTTCAACGGCGCCAACGCCGACCGCCCCGAACGCAGCAACGACTGCGCGAGACTGAATCGGTAGAACGTCCCAGCGGGATCGGGTATGCCGTCCAATACCCGGTCGATCGCCTCCGGGTCTTTGTCGTCAATCACCGAGGCGATGGCTGTCATGAGGCGCGCGCCCTGATCGAGCGCATCGGGTGCGGCGCCATAGCAACCGTAGCAGGCCATGCCCGCCTGCGGGCAGCGCGCGTTGCAACCGCTGCGTGTCGCCGGGCCGTCGCATACCAGCCCTTGCTCCAGCAGGCAGGTCTGCGAATCGAGCGTCGGCATTGCTTGGATGCGCAACAGCTCTGTGATGTGTTTGACGTCGCGCTTGCGCGGGCACTCGTCACACACCGTCGAGTCGCCGGCGCCGATCACCGCGCCCTTGGGCGGCAGCTCCGCCTTGCCTTGCACTACCTGTACGAGCAGATCCACCACTGCGGCAATCTGGTGCGATTCGGGCGGGCAACCGGGCATGTAGTAGTCCACGTCGATCACCTGAGCGAGCGTGCGCAGTACGGGTTGCAGCGGTGGCAAGGTCAACACACCTTCCGGTACTTGGCAGTGTGTTTGAGGCCGCAGATGTTCGGGATTCTCAGTGGAAGGTCCGGCGTACACGGTGTCGAAGAGCGATTCCAGGCTGGACAGATTGGCCAGGCCCGGGATGCAGCCATCGTTGGCGCAGGAACCGAATGCCACCAGGACTTTCGATTTGCGCCGCAGCAGTTGCGCCATCTGCTCGTTCTCATCGGTGCGGATGCCGCCGTTGAACAGCGTGACGAGAATGCTGTTGTCTTCCATCGCTTCCAGGTCATGGTATTTCGCATCCATCGCGGCGGGCCAGAACGCCACGTCGAAGTTCGCGTCCAGATCGAGAATTTTCTCGTTGATGTTGAGTACAGCGATTTCGCAGCCGCCGCAGGACGCCGCCCAATACATGGCGAATTTCGGTTTCATGCGGTCGCCTCGGCGATTTCAGTTGCACTGACTTCCGGCGTGGGCCGCGACGGCCAAGCCAGCGGGCCGAGCGCCCGCATTTCTTCAACGAACTCCGTCATGGTTTTCGCGAGCTGTGCCCCTTCCGCGGCGCTGGCCCAAGTGAGCCGTATGCGTTCCGGCTCAATGCCCAATTGCGCGAGCGTGCGTTGCAGCAAGCGATGACGGCGCAGGGTTTTGTAGTTCTGTTCGATGTAGTGACAGTCGCCTGGATGACAGCCGGCGATGAGCACGCCATCGGCGCCCTCGGTCAGCGCTTTCAGCACGAAGGTCGGGTCGACGCGCCCGGAACACATCAGGCGGATCAGCCGCACGTTGGGCGGATACTTGATGCGCGATGTGCCGGCCATGTCCGCGGCGCGGTAGCTGCACCAGTTGCAGGTGAAGCCGATGACGACAGGTTCGAAGCGGTCGGTCATGCAGTGTACCTCATGCCGTGAGCGCCGCTGCATCTGCGTTGGATAAGTTTGTGAGCAACAACCCCTCGATCTGCGCGAGCACCTGCTCGTCGCTGAATGCCGATCCCTGGATGGCCCCAGCCGGACAGGCGGCGACGCAGGTGCCGCAGCCCTGGCACAACGCGGAATTGATTTCGCTGACGCCGCTCTCGGCAATGAAGCGGATGGCGTTGAAGGGACACAGGCCGTTGCAGATCCGACAACCCGAGCAGCGCTCCGCGATCACGCTGGCGCGCACTGGTTCCAGCGCCATCTCGCCCTGACTGATGCGCATCAGCACCCGCGCGCCCGCGGCGGCACCCTGGCTGACGCTGGCGGGAATATCCTTCGGTCCTTGTGCGCAGCCGGCGATGAACACGCCCTCGGTCATGGTGGACACCGGGTCCAGTTTCGGATGCTTCTCGATGAACCAGCCGTTCATCGAACAGGAAATGCCAAAGGTCTTGGCCACCTGCCTGGCGTCGTGTTGCGGCTCCAAACCGGTGGAAAGAACCACCATGTCGAGCGGGATGCGCCGCTGTTTACCGATCAGCGTGTCTTCCACCTGCACGTACAATTTGCCTTCCTCCTCGTCCGGGCCGATCGGCACCGGTGACACTTCCGCTACCTTGCCGCGCACGAAGTGCACGCCCTCGTCGAGCACGCGCTGATAGAACTCGTCGTAATCTTTGAACGGCGTGCGCATGTCGATGTAGAAGTTGTAGACCTCGCAGCCGTTGCGCTCCTTCACCAGATGCGCGAGCTTCAGGCTTTGCATGCAGCAGATCGAAGAGCAGTAATTGTTGTAGTTGCGGTCGCGGCTGCCGACGCAGTGGATGATGCCGATGGCCTTGGGCGCGGTCTTGCCGTCGCGCAAGGTGATTTTGCCGGCGGTGGGTCCGGCGGCATTGCACATACGTTCCAGTTCGAGGCTGGTGAACACGTTGGGCAACCGGCCGTAGCCGTACTGTGGAATGCGCCGCGCATCGAACATGTCGAAGCCGGTGGCGAGCACGATGTTGCCGACGCGCAGCGTGACTGTTTCCGGCTGCTGATTGAAATCGATGGAGTTGGGTTCGGTCGGACAGAACTTCTCGCAGGCCTTGCAGCTGTCTTTGCCCTTGACGAAATAGACGCAGGTGTCCGGGTCCAGCACCGGAATATTCGGCACGGCCTGCGCGAAGGGTGTGTAGATGGCCTTGCGGTAACTCAGCCCGGCGCCGTAGCCGTCATCCTGGACTACCACCGGACATTTCTCCACGCAGATGCCGCAGCCGGTGCAGATGTCCTCTAAAACATAGCGCGGCTTTTTCGTGACGGTGACGGTGAAGTTGCCGACGAAGCCCTCGACTTTATCCACCTGACTCCAGGTGTAGAGCTCGATATACGGGTGGCTGCCGACCGAGGCCATGCGCGGTGTGAGGATGCAGGCGGCGCAATCCAGTGTCGGGAAGGTCTTGTCGAACTGCGCCATGTGACCGCCCAGCGAAGGTTCCTTTTCGACCAGATAAACCTTGTGATGCGCATCGGCGATTTCCAACGCGGCCTGGATGCCGGCGATGCCGCCACCGACCACCAGCGTGGCGGCGTCGATGGGCACATGTATCGCTTCCAAGGGGCGGTTGTGGCGCACGCGTTCCACCGCGCCGGAGACCACGGCCTTGGCCTTGACGGTGGCGGCGGTTTTGTCGGTGGTCACCCAGGATACGTGTTCGCGGATGGAGGCGAGTTCGCACAGGTAGGGATTGAGGCCGGCCCGATCGCAGGCGGTGCGGAAGGTCTGCTCGTGCAGGTGCGGCGAACAGGCGGCCACCACCACGCGCGTCAGGCCGTTTTCGAGTATGTCCTTTTCGATCAGTTCCTGTCCCGGTGTGGAACACATGAAGTGATAGTCGCGGGCCAGCACCACACCGCGCCCCTTGAGACTGTCGGCGGCGAACTGCGCAACGCTCTCCACGTCGACGACGCCGGCGATGTTGCTGCCGCAGTGACAGACATAGACGCCGATACGTTCTTCACCGTTGTTGGCATGCGTGGTTTCATCAGTCTCTGACATGGCGTGTCTCCCTTACTCCATGCGCGGCATGGGCAGGCCGTCTTCCGCGCGCGGGCGACGTTTCGGCTTCTGCTTCGCGGCTTCGGGTGCTTCGGTCTGGATGTTAGTCAGTGCTTCCGCCGCCGCCACGAATTCCTTGCCAATGCCCAACTCCGCCGGTGATTTACCGAAGGCCAGCCCCATGAGTTGCGTGAAGTACAGCACCGGAACGTGATAGTCGCTCTTGAAGTGTTTATTCATCTCCACCTGATAGGCATCCAGGTTGAGCTGACACATCGGGCACAAGGTAGCGATCAGATGAGCGCCGGCTTCGCGCGCGCCATGCACCAAACGTCTGATCAGACCGTAAGCCACCGCGGGACCGATCACGGTCATGTGACCGCCGCAGCATTGTGTTTTAAGCGGGTAGTCGACGACCTGTGCACCCAGCGCCTGCAACAGGCGATCCATCGCCGTGGGATGCTCGTGATTATCCCAGCGTGCATCGGGATCGGGGCGTATCACCTGGCAGCCGTAGTAAGGCGCCACCTTGAGACCGTACAACGGCCTCACCACTTTGGCGCGGACCTTCTCATAGCCCACGTCATTGCACACCACGTCCAGCAAATGCCGCACTTTCAGGCTGCCCGGCTGGTAACCGAGCCCGGCAGACCCCAGCGCTTCATTGACGCTGGCTTTGAGGCGCGGATCCTCGCGCATCTGCTGGTCGGTCTTGGCAAGATTCAAATAGCAGGCGCTGCACGCGGCTGTGAGCGTGGTGCTGCACTGTCCATTACTGGTTTGCTGCTGTTGACTCGCCAGCGCGAGATTGCGGCCGACCAGCGCGTGCGCGGCCAAGCGGTGTACGGACATGTACTCGGTGGCGCCACAGCAGTTCCAATCTCTGACCTCTTCCAGTTCCAGGTCGATGTCGTCGCGGATCGCCAGCAAAGAGTCGAGATAAGGGCGGGCCGTGTGCTGCATCGAACAGCCAGGATAAAAGAGCATCTTCATGGTGTCTGCTCCTCGGCCTTGGCCCAATCGAGTATGCGGGTGAGTTGAGCGATTCCCTGAATGCGTTCCGGCCGTAGACCCATGCGGCCGCGTTTGAGCATGCCTATGCCCATCGGCGCCATCGCGGGCAGGCTCAGCGGGTGATGGCGCAGATTGAAGCGCGTTGCGATGCCCAGTTCGAAGCTGCGCCCGTAGCGTTCGACGTAATCAACGAAGGTTTCGGAGAAGCCCACGGGCGACGGATCGCGATACAGCCCGGCGGCGATGGCCATGCACTTGAGGGTATACATCACGTCGGTGATATGAATCTGCTGCGGGCAGCGTACCGTACAGTAATAGCAGGAAATGCAGAACCAGGGCGTGTTGCTGCGCAGTACTTCATCGCGCATGTCGGCGAGAATCATGGCGAACAGCCGGCGCGGCGTGTGATCCATCTCCGCCGCCGAAGGACAGGAACCGCCGCAGCTGCCGCACTGGATACACATGTTGAGGCGGCTCACGCCCGGCGTGGCGGCCATGACCTCACGCAAAAAGCCGGGGGCGCCGCTTGACGATTGGGCGGTTGAAGCAGAAGAGCTGGCTACGCTCATTTGCGATCTCCAACAGGCTGAAAAAAGCCAACAAGAACCCGCGGCGAAAAAGCCTGATAAGCATCGGGAAATGAATGCCCCGCGGGGGCACCGTTACATTAGAGAATAATGACTTGCCGATTTGAGACTATGACAATGATCAATTAATCGCGAAATAATCATGCGTGGTCGCACTGGAATAGCGGTGTTTGGTGCACACTGTCGGCAGCGTAGGGGATATCCGGCAAGGGATGGCTTGATCTTGATCAGAGTTTTCTAAACAGCAAGCGTGAGAATTTGTGTAGGTATAGCGGGCCTGCAAACCGCAGGTCAGTAAACGCGGCGTATGAGGTTTGCGTCGTGCAGGATGGTAGTGGCCAGTTCTTCGACCGATTTGCTGGTGGCGTCGAGATAGGGAATGCCTTCCTGCCGCATCAGGGCTTCGGCCTCGCGCACTTCGGTTTCGCAATTGGCGAGCGTGGCGTAGCTGCTGCCGGGGCGCCGCTCATTGCGGATCTGTTGCAGACGTGCGGGTTTGATGGTCAGGCCGTAAAGCCGCTTGCGCAGCGTCTTGAGCTGTTCCGGCAGTCGCATGCTGCGAAAGTCCTCGGGGACCAAGGGATAATTCGCCGCGCGGATGCCGAACTGCATGGCCAGATACAGGCAGGTCGGCGTCTTACCGCAGCGCGAAACGCCGACCAGGATGACATCAGCTTCAGTAAGGATGCGCGTCGATTCGCCGTCGTCATGGCTTAGCGCATAGTTCACTGCGTCGATGCGGTGATGGTAATCGACAACATCGCTGGCGCTGTGCGACATGCCCATCGAATGCGATGCGGGCAGACCGAGTTCTTGTTCCAGTGGTTGGATGAAGATGCCGAAGCAATCGAGAAACAGAGCGTTGGCTGTGGCG
>JBGPWJ010000262.1:0-3556 GCA_041492115.1 Gammaproteobacteria bacterium | reverse complement strand
TCGGGATCGGTAAGGACGAACTGGAGCCGGTCGAACTGCGCAAGATCCGCCAGCGCCTGCGCCGCGAGATGGCGGAGATTTTCTATGGACGGAATCTGAAGAAGGGCCTAAAACTGTAGGAGCGGCCTTGGCCGCGAACACGGTGTGAACTGCCAACACATTCGCGGCCAAGGCCGCTCCTACGTAGGTGTTTCAAATCCAATAAGCCGTCTCCGTCATCACCTTCGACGCCAATCCCATCACACGCTTGACCGGCTCCGGCAAGGGCGCGCCGCCCGCTTCAATCGCCACGGTGGCATGACCCGCTTCATCCTGACGCATCTGTTCGAGTATGGCACGGCTGCGCGCATCCTGTTCCGGCAGGCGCCGCAGGTGTTCATCCAAATGCTTCACCACCTGACGCTCGGTTTCGGCCACAAAGCCCAGGCTCCACTTGTCGCCGGCGATGCCCGCGAGCGCCCCGATACTGACGGCGCCCAGATACCAGAGCGGATCGAGCCGGCTGGTGTGGCTGCCCAGTTCCCGCAGACGCGCGGCGCACCAGGCGAGGTGGTCGTTCTCTTCGCCGGCGGCCTGTTCCATGCGCTCACGGACATCATCGAGGCGCGCGGTGAGTGCCTGGCCCTGATACAAACCCTGCGCGGCGATTTCGCCGGCATGATCGACGCGCATCAGGCGCGCCGCCAGAGTGCGCTGCGCGGCATCGAGATCCGCTTCACCGTGCAGCGCTGCCGGGTTGGCGCGCTGCGCGGTGGGCGGCCCACCGAACACAGTACGCACGGCCTGGTCGAGTTGGCCGAGGAGCAGATCAATCGTTGTATAGTGACGCATGGCTGGTGGCTCTTGTGTTGTGCCGGCTGGGTTCGCACTTTAATGCCTGTGCCAATCCTACTATCATCACTGTGCAGCGACCAGCTATGCCGCAACAGGCCGATCATGTCCTATTATCGATATCATGTGTTTTTCTGCACCAACCAGCGGGAAGATGGCAGCGCCTGCTGCCAGAACCACGGTGCCCAGGCGCTGCGCGATCACGCCAAGGCGCGCATCAAGTCGCTGAAACTGTCAGGCGAGGGCGGCATACGCATCAATACCGCGGGCTGCATGGACCGGTGCGGTGAAGGTCCGGTCGTCGTGGTCTATCCTGATGGCGTCTGGTACACCTATGTAGACCAGGAAGACATCGATGAGATTATCGATGAGCACTTGTGCCATGGGCGGGTGGTGGAGCGTTTAAAAATCTGACTGGTATGCTCGTTGCCTCGTGTTCTACAGATAATAAGCGCCGGAGATTCGGCCAGAGGCATCGATCTCGACGGCCAATCACTGCGTAAAACGTATTTACATCAACGAGTTGATTGCATTCGCGGATATGTGCCCCCGACTGGGTATCCTGTCAGAGATATAGGTGATGGGGTTGACAGTTCGTATGGAGTATTAGAAGATGCTTACATACTGACTTGCCGGTTACGCAACCGCCGAATCATCGACTCCTCCATCCTCCTATGATGGAATTTTTAGCGCGACATCCCTGTCGCGCTTTTTTTTGCCTGAAATTCGAGCAGCGCTGCCTCTCTTCCGTCACTCAAGAAGGTTCGCAGGAGCAAATTATTCCCCGAAGGGCTGATTCAGCTTGCTACTCAACACTGATTTTTGTAACATTCCCGCTCTTTCGATGAGCCGTAGCCGTTTGGAGCAGTAACAATGAAGACCTTTAATGCAAACGCCGAGACAGTTAAGCGTGACTGGTATCTGGTTGATGCCACCGACAAGACCCTCGGCCGGCTCGCCAGCGAGATCGCGCGTCGTCTACGCGGCAAGCACAAAGCTGAATTCACGCCGCACGTCGATACCGGCGATTACATCGTCGTAATCAATGCCGAGAAGGTGCGTGTTACCGGCACCAAAGAGCAGAACAAACTGTATATCAAGCATACCGGCTACATCGGCAACCTGAAGACGATCAACTTCGACAAGCTGCGCGACAAGGCGCCGGAGCGTATCCTCGAATCCGCCGTAAAGGGCATGCTGCCGAAGAATCCGCTGGGCCGCGCGATGTTCCGCAAGCTCAAGATTTATGCCGGCACCGAGCACCGCCACACCGCGCAGCAGCCTGCAGTGCTGGATATCTGAGCCGGACCGGCGCAGACAACAGCACATCGATCACTCGTAATCCAATCGGTAATAAAACATGGCACAAACCCAGTACTACAGCACCGGCCGCCGCAAATGCTCCAGCGCGCGCGTCTTCATCCGTCCCGGCAAGGGCAACATCGTGATCAACGACAAGCCGCTTGATGTGTATTTCGGCCGCGAGACCTCACGCATGGTAGTGCGTCAGCCGCTCGAACTGATGAAGATGACCGAACAGTTCGATATCACGATAACCGTCGCCGGCGGCGGCAACAGCGGCCAGGCCGGCGCGATCCGTCACGGCATCACCCGCGCGCTGATGGAATACGACGAAACTCTGCGACCAGCGCTGCGTAAAGCCGGTTTTGTGACGCGCGATTCGCGCATGGTCGAGCGCAAGAAGGTCGGTCTGCACAAGGCCAGAAGGGCGCCGCAGTTCTCCAAGCGTTAAGACTACCGGCCCGGCGGACGGGGCAACTCATCCGTCGGGTGTTGTACTCTTGTCGCGCTATGTGTTGGGCCGGATAACAGCAGGCTCGGTACCGATTCATTGGGGGATCGTCTAGCGGTAGGACTACGGACTCTGACTCCGTCAACCGAGGTTCGAATCCTCGTCCCCCAGCCATTTCAGGGTCAGACAGAAGTCCCGCGGTACAGCTGAGACAGAGGGATACTTGGCGAGTAATATAGAATCATAGATGGACAACGGACGCCGGTGTTCAGCGTAAGATAAGGATATTTCGTGCAATTAAACACTTCCCTGACCAGCAGACGCGTTATTCCGCTGGCTCATTTCTCTCCAAGCTAAAGAAAAGTTTCCGCTAGACGAAAACCTGTCTAACGTCCGCAGTTGTATAAACACAACATGAACTAGCCTCTGTGGTATTTTTGAAAAAAGTGTTGCAAATTTTTCTTTCGGGCAGTAGATTGATCCTCGAGTTTTAACCTGTGTGCTCTACATACATGAGGAGTGAGCAAATGAACAAGAAGCTTATATCAGTAGCAATGGGTACCGCGCTGCTTGGTTCCATGGCCGGTTTCGCCAGCGTCGCCAGTGCAGATGTGCAGTTGTACGGTCAGGTTGACGTCAGCATTGACTCGCATGACTGCGACGGTGGAGCTTATGGCGGTTGCAACGGCTTTTCGAGTAACTCGGGGTTCTCCCCCAATGACAAAAGCCAGTCGGTGAACATGAATGGCAACTACTCCTACTTCGGCATCAAGGGCACAGAGGATCTTGGCAATGGCCTGAAGGCGATCTTCAATGTCGCGTTTACTTATGATCCGGCCGGTAATGGGGGTAGTTATGGTGGCCTTGGCTACGGTGGCTTCGGCACCAGTAGTCTTGGTAGCTTCTTCGGCGGTAATCATGGCCAGGGCAGCAGCATTGCTGATAATGAGAAATGGTTGGGTCTTGCGGGTG
>JBGPWJ010000180.1:0-5568 GCA_041492115.1 Gammaproteobacteria bacterium | reverse complement strand
CGATTGGCATCGCCGTTGCCGCACGTGAAGTTGTGGGTGAAGGGCGTCCCAACAGTAACACCAGGGGCAGCGGTACCGCTGGAAAAAACGCGAGTCGCGTTCATGATCAGATTAACCCCGTTTTCCGGATCGTAGCCGGTGTTATAGAAATCGCCGCCCGTAACCGTGCCTTCGACATCGAGCTTCAAGAGATCGTAGTTTAGTGTTCCAGCCACCCCCCCAGCCGTCCCTAGGAAACCGATGGCATTCAAAGTCGCCGTGAGTAATGTTCCCGTCGGCCCGCCGCCGGCCGTGGCACCATTGAAATCGAAGGCTTGATAGCCACTCGTGCTGGTATCCGCATCAATGTAGCCCAGGATGGTCAGCGTGCCACTGGTAAATGCGCCACTCGCGTTGAAATTCGCGGTCAGCACATAGCTGCTACTGGGGGAGTTGGGGGTTGCGCAGCTGGTAGTGCTAATCCCGAGCGTCGAGCAACCATAAATTTGGTGGGTTGTGTCAACGGAGGAAAATTTGATCGATTGGCCAACTTGGGAAGCAAGACCGCCCGACAGTGCGCCTTGGTTTCCATTGATTGTCAGCGTGCCGCCGACACCCGGGGTAAATGTGTTGGAAATATCGTAGCCGGTTGTCGTTATGTCCGGGTAATATGGCGTTACGCCGAGCAGTGCGCCGTGAGCCGACTGCGCTGCCACAAACGCGAGCACGGGCAGCAACGTGGACAGGGCGCGCCGGAAATGAGCACTACCTTTTTTATTCGCATCACCGTTCACGGTGGTTGCACGACGAAAAACACCTGCGATTGTTGCGCCCAACATCTTGTTCTCCTCCTCAAAGGTCCGGCTTCACGTGCCGGAAAAGGTCACAGTTATTTTATTTCTGCGGCCTCGTTTGTATTCTTACTGTTTGCAGTTTCAATGTCTTGTAACAGAACCGGTTCGCAAACCCCGGCATGCCTAAATATGGCCCTGAGCCATTAACATCGACGCAACCACAGCTATTGCCCGATAAAACTGATAGGGTTCACGCTCCAAACACGCAGCAATTGTTATGCCGTTGCCAAAAAATTGCAAAAAAATATCAATAAACAGTTAGTTAAAAACACCCCGGACAACTTAAATCGCCTCATGACAAGACTATAGTGTAAATCTATTCGACAGTATTCTATGGCAAGTAAATGAGTGTAATTTATCAATGGATTGATTCTAATGAAAAATGCTTTTGCCTCAATCTAGTACACGCCTTATCTGACGTAAACAAACCTGACAGGTCGGCTAGGAGACCCGGAAGAATTGTTTTTAAACAATGTGTTACAGAATGTTAGCGGGCGGCAGAGTGTACTGAAAATAGAACAGTCTGACACAACCTCATTATTCGCAAGAGTTCGTGCACAATCACAACAATTTACTTTTCTTCGCCGCCTTACGCAGCTCGTTCAGACACCACAGGGCAGTCAATCATTCATCTTATAGAGCTGTTCCATTGACAACCCGCGTAACCCGGGCACCCTTGCAGTCTTTTCAGGGCTGCCATGTCCGGAAATGATCTCGATACCGTTAACACCCAACCATCCGCTGAGCAGTCTGATCACTGCGCGGTTAGCCTTACCCTGCTCCGGCGCTTCTGCAACCCTGATCTTCAATCGATCACCGAGTATCCCGACGATTTGCGAACGGCTGGCACCGGGCACGACCTTCAGACGCAATTCGATCCCGTCATCCACCTGACGAACGAATCTCGGTTGTGAATTTGGCGTATTGTCGAATTGTTCTGCCATTGCCATAAAAGATAGCGGTTGGATCACTGGGCGTTGGATTAACTAACACGCTTGTTTATTGCCGCTGGTCCTGGTCGCCCCTGTTCTGATTCAGAGGGCTCATAAATGCATAACCCCTCAGGCGAGGGGTTGTATATTGAAAGATGCTGCGCAAATCGGGGCGCGGCCTTTAACCCGGTACAGCATGCGAATTACTTCTTGTCAGCAATCGCTTCCAGCTGCTTGGCACGGATCACCTGTCCGTCCAAACCCGCCTCTTTTCCTGTCTTGCCGAAGGCCACGCTCATCAGCGTCGAATAGTACACCACCGGGATGTTGAACTTGGTCTTGTACTTGGCGTTGATCTGATCCTGATAGATCTCGACGTTCATCTGGCACACCGGGCAGGGCGTGACGATCATGTCGGCGCCGCCATCGTAGGCGGATTCGATGATGTCCTTGATCAGGGCCTGACTCTTCTCGGGCTCAGAGAACGCAAGCGCGCCGCCGCAGCAGGACACCTTCTTCTGATAGTTGTCGATCGGTGTGGCACCCATGGTCTCGATCATCTTGTCGAGGTACTTGGGATTCTCGAAGGATTCGCCTTCGATGCCGAACGGACGATTGGTCTGGCAGCCGACGTAGCCGGCGATCTTGATGCCGGCGAGCGGCTTCTTGACGTGCCTGCCGAGTTCTTCGTAGCCGATGTCTTCGATCAGCACCTCGACCATGTGCCGCACTTTCTGGTCGTTCTTGAGCTTCAGGCCACCGGCGGCCAGCGCTTCATTGGTCTCGGCCAGCAGTTCCGGGTGATCGTGCAACCGGTCCTTGGTCTCGCGCGTGGCCAGCCAGCAGGCGGCGCAGGTCGCGACGATATCCTGACCGGGATTGGCCTGTTCCGAGATGGCCATGTTGCGCGCGCTCAATGCCAAGCGCGGCAGCTCGCCGCCGGTAGCATAGCCGATCGATGCCGAGCAGCAGTTCCAGTCCGGAATCTCGTTCAACTGAATGTCGAGTTCAGCGCACATGGCGTCGACCGACACCATGTAATTGGACGCCGAGGCGGCCTTCTGCGAGGAGCAGCCGGGATAATACGAATACTGTTTCTTAGCCATGTATGTCTCTCCTAGCCGCCGAACTTCTCGGCCTTGGCCAGTTCAATTTCACGCGCCTTGCCGAGGATGGCTTGCAGACCCTTGGCGTCTTTGCAGCTGTGACCGCCGATCAGCTCCATCACGCTGAGGCGCTTGGTCTTCCACATGTTGAGACCGATGCTCTGCATCTTCAGCGAGGTCTTCACGCCTTCGGCAAAGCCGTTCATGAAGTACAAGGACAGACCCAGCTTCAGCTCGTTGACGCGGCCGGTCTTGACGAGGTTCTTCCAGAACAGGTCGGCGAACTTCATGGTGGGTTGTTGTTTCGGCGCCAGACCGAGCCGCATCGCATAGTGTGCGAGGCCATGCATGATGTGGGTGATGGGCAGCTCGCGCGGGCAGCGCACGATGCAGTTGTAGCACGAGGTGCACATCCACATGGAGCTGGATTTCAGCACTTCATCGCGCTTGCCGGCGCGGATCATCATGAAGATTTCCTGCGGCGGGTGTTCCCAGTGCGGGCCCAGCGGGCAGGAGCCGGAGCACACGCCGCACTGCATGCACATCTTCACCCACTCACCTTCTTCCACATTGGCTTCGACTTCCTTGAGGAAGCTGTTGCGGTACTTCTCGACCATCACTTTATTCATGTCGCTCATGGGTGGCTCCTGACAATGTCTGCGTCTGGACGGGGGTAGTTCTACCTACTCCCCTCTCCCCGGCCCTCTCCCCATCGAGTGGGGAGAGGGGGATTAGGAAGAAAATCTCTAAAACTTGAAGGGGCTCATGCCGATCCTTTCGATGGTCGCGGCCATCTCATTGATCAGCCGCGGCGCACGCTCGATGTCGGTGATGGCGACTTCATACGTCGCCACGCGCTCGGTTTCCAGATTGAGCGTCTTGAGCGTGTCGTCGATCTTGCTCATGCGGTAAAACGCCAGCTCGGAACCGCGCACGAAGTGACATTGGTAGTTGTCGCCCTTCTGGCAGCCCATCAGCACCACGCCGTCATAACCGGAATTGAGCGCGTCGGACACCCAGATGGTGTTCACCGAACCCAGGCAGCGCACCGGAATGACACGCACGAAGGCACTGTATTCCTGGCGGCTCATGCCGGCCATGTCCAAAGCGGGATAGGCGTCGTTCTCGCAGGCCAGCACCAGAATGCGCGGCTTCTCGGAATACTCGTCCGGCACTTCGACGGCTTTGAGCTGCTGACCGACGGAATCGACCGAATAGTTTTCGAAGGAAATCACGCGCACCGGGCAGGCGCCCATGCAGGTACCGCAGCGGCGGCAGCGCGATTCGTTGAACACCGGATAGCGCTTCTCATCTTCGTCGATGGCGCCGAATGGGCATTCCACGGTGCAGCGTTTGCATTGCGTGCAGCCTTCTATGCGCACATGCGGGAAAGAAAGGTCACCGGAGCGCGGGTGCGCGGCGCGGCCCAGACCGGCGTTCTCAACGGCCTGAATGGCCTTGAGCGCGGCGCCAGTGGCGTCTTCGATGGCCTGCTGGATGTCCATGGGACGGCGTACCGGACCGGCGGAGTAGATGCCGGTGCGGCGCGTTTCGTACGGGAAGCAGATGAAGTGCGAATCGTTGAAACCGTACTTCAGATGCGGCAGATCCGGGCCTTGGCGATAGGTCAGGTTGAGAATGGAGATGACCTTCTCGGCCGGCTTGCCGCCGTCGGCAACGCGCGTGGTTTCCGTCGCTTCTTCATCCGCGGTCAGCGGCACGGCCTCGATGTTGACACCGGCGTTTGGCACCTGGCCAGTGGCAAGCACCACCAAGTCAGCGGCCATGTCGACGTCTTCGTTGAGAATCTCATCCTTGAACTTGACGTTGAGACCGCCGTTGCCCTGGGTCACTTGACTCACGGTACCCTTGGTGAAGATCACGCCCTTTTTCTGGCCGCTGCGATAGAAGTCTTCGCCACCGGCGCCGGGGGTACGCAGATCGCTGTACAGAATCGTTGTGTCGATGTTCGGGTTCTGATCCCTGAAGTACATCGCCTGCTTGATGCTGGTGTTGCAGCAGTGTCCCGAGCAGTACGGCAGATGACCAGGCTTGTCGCTGCGCTGACCGGCGCATTGCACGAACACCACGCTCTTCACTTCTTTGCCGTCGGACGGGCGCTTGATCGGACCACCGTTGGCGGCTTTGGCCAGTTTTTCCAGGCCCATCTGGTCGACCACATCCGGGGTCTTGCCGTAGGCAAACTCCGGCAATTGGCTAGCATCGTAAGACGTGAATCCGGACGCCATGATGATGGCGCCGAAGTTTTCCGTGGTGGTTGCGCCCGACTCGGTGGTGATGTCCGCGGCGAAGCGTCCCGGCGCGCCATCGGTCTTGGTGAGTGTGGAGTTCAGATGCACCGTGATGTTCTTGTCGGCGGCGATGGCCTTGCTCATAGCCTCGATGCCGGTGTCCTGCGGATCGGCGTAGGGCGCATGGTCGGGGACGCGTTTGAGGAACTGCGCGGCCGCGCCGCCAAGCTGGCTGGTCTTCTCGACGATGGTCACCGGATAGCCGGCCTTGGCGGCCTCGATGGCCGCCGTCATGCCGGAGAATCCGCCGCCCACCACCAGGATATGCCGGTTGATCGCCGCTTCCTGGTTGCCGGCCGGCGGGGTCATGTACTTGGCCTCGGCACAACCCATGCGCACGTAATCCGCCGCCATTTCCTGCGTGGTCTCGCGCGCCTCATCGGTG
>JBGPWJ010000164.1:0-6046 GCA_041492115.1 Gammaproteobacteria bacterium | reverse complement strand
GTTCTTGCGTCTTGAGTCCCCTGGTAATACTGAGTGAACAGATTGGCACATGACGCAAGGAAAAACGTTGGAACGACAATCAGCAATTTATTCATTATTACTTGCTCCTTGTTTGGCTCGACGGTGGCCCGCGTAATTAAAAAACAGATTCTGCTGCTGTCTTTGGTTCTGAGATGGCAATCGCCAACCGCAGCAAGCTACTGGATACACCAGCGAGTCCCGCAGTGCGGGTGTCACCCACGAGGACTCTTCACTGCCATTGTCATCGCGTTCCACACCGTGATGTTCCGCCGGAGAGAAATGGCCAGCAAACGCTACCCAGATCGCTACCCAAAACGATATTTAGCCTTGGATATATTCATAACTTATTGTTTTAATGGTGCCGGAGAGAGGAGTCGAACCTCCGACCTACTGATTACGAATCAGTTGCTCTACCAACTGAGCTACTCCGGCGCGGGGTGTGGCAGTATAAGAAAAAACCTTAGCAGTCACAACGCTGCAGCGAAAATATCTCGCGTCGTCGTGAAGTCATGCGGGAATCGGCAACAGCCGGGGCGGGAGCACGAGGTCAGGCGCGGTTACGGACGCGGACGATGACATCCACGGCTTCGGTTACGGTACCTTCCGGGGGATTGGGGAAGTTGGCGATGGTCACCTGCTCATCCTTGATGTCCATCAGGGAGCCGGTGTCGACGTTGTAGAAGTGGTGGTGCTGATTGGTGTTGGGATCGTAGAAAATTCGCGTCGGATCGACGATCACTTCGCGGATCAGGCCTTTATTCGCAAACAGCCCCAGGGTGTTGTACACGGTGGCCTTGGAGGCGATGCTTTCATCCTGGTTTACCAGGCTCAGGACCTGCTCGGCGGCCAGATGCTGCGGACGGGCGAACAATACCTGCGCGATCTCGACCCGCTGCTGGGTTGGGATGATGTCGTGGCGCTCCAGCAGAGTGATTACCTCATCTTTACTCAGCGGCCAGCTTTTGATCATGTCTACCATGGACGCAGTATAAAACCAGGGTTTCGACAAAGTCCACCGACAAGATCAACGACCTTGATATCAATCAAACCGCCGCCGGCGGTGCATACGGCGATAAGTCAAGGATCGGCGTCCTGCCCAGCACGCTGTCCGTCAACAATCGGGCCGATGCCGGAGCCAGTACCACACCGTTGCGGTAATGGCCCGTGCAGATATACAAGCCGTTCATACTGGGATGCGGACCGATATAAGGCACGCCGGAGGGGTTGCCGGGTCGTAATCCGGCCCACTGGCGCTCAACCGGACAGTCTTCCAGAGACGGGACCAGATCAACTGCGGCACGACGTAACTCCGCGGCGGCGGCCTGGGTCGTGGCCTTGTCAAAGCCAAGCTGTTCCAGCGTGCTACCGGCCAGAATCCGCCCGTCACGGCGTGGGATCAGGTAGCGGTGATGCCGCATCACCATGCGTGTTAACAGACCCACAGGTGCCTGAAACAAGATCATCTGCCCGCGCACTGGCGCCAGCGGCAAACCGATACCAACCGTCCGGAGCAATCCCGCGCTCCAGGCACCACCGGCCACCACAACCGCACCGGCCCGCCGTACACCCTGGTTGGTCTGGACGCCCGCGATGCGGTTTCCCACTTTCACCAAGCTTTGCACCTCGACACCTTCCTGTAGCCGCACACCCTGTTTTATCAGACTCTCACGCAATGCCCGGACCAGGCGCGGATTACGCACCTGGGCGATATCCGGCAACCAGAGCGCTGAATCACCGAGCGCGTCTGACTCCGAACACGACAAGACCGGCTCAATACCAAGCCACTGTCGAGGCTCTATGGATTCCATAGGCACCGCATGTCGTTTGGCCCAGGCCAGCGCCGCCTCCTGGTCCGCCACATCCAGAATCAACATGCCGCTGCGCGTCCATTCCGGGTCGACACCCGATTCCTCAGTCAAAGCGGTCGCCAGATCCGGATATGCACACTGTCCCCAAGCGGCGAGCGCGGTGACCGCCCGTGGATAGCGCCAGGGATAAAGCGGTGACAGGATGCCCCCGCCCGCCCACGAGGCTTCCTGACCGCAGAGACCGCGATCGAAAACCGCAACGCTGGCGCCCGCCGCACGCAACTCACGCGCGGTCAGCATGCCAATCAGGCCGGCGCCAACCACGATGCAGTCTGTTGTCTTTCCGCTCATATCAGTAGTGTCCAATTTGACTAGCCATCTGCAGCATTACAATGCGAATACCGGCAAGGCGTTGCGAGCGATTTTAGTTGGTGTCGATTTGAAACGCGAACGTGGATATTTTGGTAGTTTCCCGAGGTGGCTACTTTCGGGATCCCGCGGTCCGTACCGCTGGAAGAGGCTGACACTAATAATACGTTTACTTGGAAGCAGTTTCCTCTTGCGGACAACCCGCATCAGTGGCACTATTTTCCCGGACGATGATTGATGTGACGCAAGGACTGCATCGATAGTCATCCACGGATTCCGCCAAACCCAAGGACCGGCACATGGACGTGTCATACCGTACCCGTTGTTCCGTTGTTGATTCCATCCCCGCTACCGCCTCCGGCTTCACGCTGATCGAAGTCCTGATCACGCTGTTCATCACCGCCGTGGGACTACTCAGCCTGGCGGCATTGCAGATCCAAGGTTTGCGCGCCACGCACAGCGCCGTCATGCGCACTCATGCGGTGGCGTTCACTACCGAAATGGCAGAACGGCTCCGCGCCACTGCGCTCTCCGTCGCTTCCTCTTCCTGCAGCGTAATACCCTGTCCGCCGCCCACGCTCAGTGCTGCGGAAATCGAGGATTGGCGGGCGCGTATCGCCCAGGCCTTGCCTGCCGGCACGGGTTCCGTCGAGACGGCGGTGACCGCGACGGATGTGAATGTCGACTGGAACGATCATGGCACAGCGCAACAACTCAGCTTGAGCCTGATGCCATGAGCACACACCGTTGCCGCGGCTTCAGCCTCGTCGAAGTGCTGATCGCCCTCACCCTGGGACTGGTCCTGCTGGCCGTGCTGATCAGTATTTTCCTCAGCGTGAAACGCAGCTATACCGTACAAGACAGTCTGGCGCACATGCAGGAAAACGCGCGCGTGGCCTTGCGACTGATCGCGCACGACGTGCGCATGGCCGGTTACCGGGGCGATGTCGTGCCGTCCTGGTCTGTCGGCGAATCAACCGATCTGCCGCTCGGCGCAGTCACCGGCGAGTGTCATGCGGCCTGGGCGCGCCTCTTTGTCGTGCCCACGGATGGCGTGATTGCGCCGTCACTCACCGGCGCCAATGGCAACAGAGTTGCCTTCAGCGCTTGCATTGCCAGCAGCGATTACAGTGCGGGCAGCGATATTCTTTCCGTGTACTTCGCCGATGGCAATCCCGTCGCCACCAGTGCTATCGAAGCCGGCAAAGTCTATCTGCGCGGCAATCTACTCGGCGGGCTGATCTTCCTGGCCAACGACAACCGCGCGCTGCCAACGGATTTCACCGCTGCGGACGCGCGCAACTACCGCCTGATCGCGGCGACCTATTATCTGCGACCCTGGTCGGTCACAGCGCCGAGCAAATCCAATCCCGCCGGCGACGGCATCCCGAGCCTGATGCGCGCCACACTCAGCGACTGCGGTGCCAAGGCTTGTGTCAAGACCGAAGCGTTGGTCGAGGGCATCGCCAATCTGCAAGTGCAATTCGGCCTCGATCGCGGCGACGGCCAAGGCGTGCGGGATTATCTGAACGCCGATCAACTCGGCGACTTCACACAGGCCAATGGCAAGGCCCAGTGGCGACAGGTCAGCGCGGTGCGCGTGGGTCTGCTGGTTCGCAGCCTCACTGCCCAACCAGACTACAAAGATCCAAATGCGCCCTACCACCTCGGCGACCAGACAGTCAGCGTCGCCAACGGCTATCGACACATATGGCTCACCAGCACAGTGGCACGGCGTAATCGCGGCGGTTGATCATGGCGACACATCCACAGCGCTTAGCACCGGCAGCCATGAACGCGCAGCGCGGTGCGGTGTTGGCCATCGCACTGATCTTTCTGGTGCTGCTGACGCTGCTCGGCTTCAGCGTCATGAGCGTCAGCCAACAGGAACTGCAGATGGCCGGTCAGTTCCAGGCACAGGCGCTGGCGCAGGAACAGGCCGAGGAGTGCCTGAAGACGGCGCAAGCCGAAGCCGTCACAGTGGTGGATACGCAACTCAATGTCGTGCCCGGCACGTTCAGTTCATCGCCCGGTCGCATCAATATCGCCGGCGGTGACGCACAAGCCGTCGTCGGCGATCCGTCCTGGTGGAATGACCCCGCCCATACCCTGTCCTGCGCGGCCGGCGGTCAGTATGTGATCGAGTACCTCGGCACCCGGGACATGGTCTTGCCGGAAGACCGCTACACAGGACTCAGACACGCGCAGCACGCCTTTCGCATCACGACACACGGCACTGGCGGCGGTAGCGCGAACGTGGTGTTACAGACGATTTATCTGCGCAACACGGTATAACGTGGGTCAACACTCTCGAAAGGGCGCAACTCGTTACCTCAGGAGATCACGCATGGACCGCAAATCACACCACACAACAGGGCCCGCCTTGATCCTGCTATTGGCCACGGCATCCGTCGCCGGGCACAGCGCAACATTCGATCCGGCTCTGCAACCCATCGACGCTATTGCGCCAGTGGCACTGAGCGACACCGGCCTGACACGCGATGTCACGCTGTTTCAACCCTGGTTCGATGCGGCCACCTGGACCGGCGACTTACGCGCTTACGCCATCGACCCACGCAATGCACAAACCAAGAATCTCGACTGGAGCGCCGCCGTTGCACTGACCGCACACGACTGGCGCACACGCCTCATCGTCACCCGTCGCGATGACAACGGTCAGGCCGTCGCTTTCCGCAACCTCGTCGATCTGTCCCCGACACAACAGGCCGCGCTCGTCGATCAGGCCCGGCTCGATTATCTGCGTGGCGATGCCAGCAGCGAAGGCACACGCTTTCGTGTTCGCCGCGACGGGGACAGTGACGGCAACCCGGTGCGCAACATCCTTGGCGCAATCATCCATGCCAACCCGGTTTATATCAGCTATGGCGAATCGGCGCATGTCTACACCGGCGCCAACGACGGCATGCTGCATGACTTCGACGCCAACACGGGCAACGAGGTGTTCGCTTATATCCCAAGCATGATCTATCAACATCTGGCGGCGCTGGCCGAACCCGGCAAAACCCCGCATCCACCTTACACCGTGGACGGCGGTCTCGCCGTTGCGCCGATACTATTCCACGACGGCACGTTGCACACTGTATTGGTCGGCGCGCTGGGTGCGGGTGGCCAGGGATTGTTCGCGCTCGATATCACGGCGCCGACGCCGCGTGACGCTAGCGAAGCGCTGCACAGGGTTTTATGGGAGTTCAGCGACAGCGACGACGCCGCGCTCGGTTACACCTATGGGACACCCCAGTTCGTCCGGCTCGGCGACGGTCGAGCGGCAATTCTGGTGGGCAACGGCTACGCCAACACAAGGTCTGACGACCATGTCGGGTCCGGCACAGCGGCGTTGCTGATCATCGATGCCGAGCGCGGCACGCTGATCCGCCGCATCGATACCTATTCCGGCTCACTGACGGAGAGCAACGGCCTGTCAACGCCGCGCGCCGTCGATACCGATGCCGACAGCCGTGTGGATTATGCCTACGCCGGCGATTTGTCCGGCCATCTGTGGCGTTTCGATCTGCGCGGTAGCGACAGCAGTGCCTGGAAGGTCAGCTGCAACGGCACTGCGTTGTTCAGCACGATCGATCCCGCCGACAACAGTCAGGCGATCACCACACAACCGGCAATCATCGCGCATCCCGACCAGGGCCTGCGCGTGCTGTTCGGCACGGGCCGGCTGCTGTCGGATGCCGATCTCGATCCTGTCAGCGGCGCGCAGATCAATACCGTGTACGGCGTCTGGGACCGGCTCGACGCGCGCTTGCCCGACACGGCCAGAACACGGCGGCAATCGATCACAGCGCAGTCCGATCTGGAAGGCCAGCGCGTGCGCACTG